>JADHNQ010000136.1 GCA_016779425.1 Pseudomonadales bacterium
CCAGCACCTGCTCCAAAACCTGCTCCGGCGCCTGCTTTCGCCAAGGATGCCAGTATGACGCTAGACAATCCTGTGGTTATGGCCTCGCGTCGACCTGCAGGTACGCCTTGCTGAACCCCGGACAACCTGAGACTCTCGATGAGGCGAGTATCCGCTTGTGGCCCGGCCTTGGGCCCCGTTCCCGGGGTCGATACCGTGCGCTTCATTTGTATCGCAATGCTTTCGAGCAAGGTTTTAACCCCTTGGCTATCCAAGCCCGGCACTTGGCCATTAACCAATGCCGAAGCGTTCGAGCCAGCGCCAGGTTGCGATGGTGGAGCGACTTTTGCTTGGGTAGGTAGTGTGTTGGGCTTTGCGAGGTCTACCCCCGTTGGAGCTGGTGGGGTTTTGGGCAGCTCGGATGCTATGGCCGTTGGCAGAGATACTGACGCTGGGGGTGGTTGAGCGTTTACTGATGCCTGCGATGCCGGCCCACTATTGACTAACGGGGCCGTCGCGGGGGGTTGCAACGCACTAGGCGCCTTGGGCGCCTTAGGGGTACTGAATCCAGCCATCATGGGGATTGGCACTCTTGCGCTGCTTTGAGGCTTGGCGGCTTTCGTCGGTGAAAATCACTTTCTTAATGTCATCGGCTTCCGGTACCCGTAGCCGCTTGTTGGCCAGCAGCCAGTTTGGGTTAGAACGCATGAAGGCATGCGGGTTCGCCCGTACAAAGGCCCGGCGTAAAATGTCTCTGCGAAGCGGTGAACTACCCACCGTTTGATTAATGATCTTGTCGAGATAGTCACCCTTTTTAACGACATAGGTGCCATCTGGAGCGACTTCATCTTCCTTGGCCAGGGCCGCCGCTTCCTCCAGCTGTCGTTCCAAATCAGCGACCATGCGAGACAGAGCATCGTCGAGTTCGGCTTCATCAATTGCCTCTTCCGCTGGGGCTGCATTGCTTTTGAGCTCTGCAAGTTCCGCGCTATCAACCAGTTCAACACCCAGGGTTGTACATCCTTGCAGCAGGCAGATGAGCCCGACATAACATAGATAACGAGCAGAAGAGCTCAGGACTAACAAAGGCGCAGATGATGATGAGGTGTGCATGGGAATTTCCTACTTCTGATCCGGCTGCGCCTTGCCGACCTACAACGCCAACGCGGCCATGGGGATGGCCATCATCTGGCCAGCGTTAAGGTCGGCAGCTCCAGCGTAGACCTCCAATGTAGCACTTCTGGAAGTGACCCGAACTACCCGGGCCAGGCTGACGACGCCCATTGCACTCTCGAGACCCCGAGCATTTAGGTGGCGGCTCGTAGGCAGGATCGCCAGACGCTGTCCACGGTAGATTCCGGCATCAAATCCGCCGTTGAGGGTGAGCTGTTCGGTATCCATCGCCAACGTCAGCGCCGTTTCACCGTGGCAGCCGATGCCCGCACCAATTTCCAACAAGGCTTCATCGAGCCATTGCGCCAAGATCTGATGCGCTGATTTTGGCAGGGTGAGCCAGGCCAGTTGGTCTTGGCTGGATTGTCGGCTAGAGCCCACAAAAATAGAGGTTTCTAGCGGTAACACACTGCCTTGTGCAGTGATCAGGTCTGCCTCCACTTGAACGCGCATGCCCGGCCGTGCCGCTCGCCAAAGCCCGACGCGCTCCAGTGTCGGCTTGCGCTCCCGGGCCGACACGCGCAGCCGGAGCTCCATGTCGGCAGTGCTCCTTGGCCCCTCAGTCATGTAGCGATGGTAAGCGGATTGTCGAGTTCCAGCGCTGTCCCCGTACCGCACGGGCTCTGTAATAAGTGTCGAGACTCCTGCCAATCGGTCGTCGTCATATGCCGCCTTAATATGTTCGCGAAGCAGCATGGCGGCTGACCGAGCCATATTGGCGGTTTGGGCTGAGCCGCTGGTATCGACCGCAACTTTCAGGCTCAGGCGCTGGGGTCGCAGCGGCTGCGCTACACAAGCCGCATTTTCTGCCGCGTCCTCTGCGGTGCCAGAAGCGTAGACCAGTTCTGCCACCTCTCGACCAAAACGGTCCCGGCGCAGGGTCGGCCGCAGTCGCTCTAGCTGAACGTCGCTAAACACCATGACGTCTTCACCCATGGCGCCGTCGCTATTCGTCCAGCCGCTGGCGGCAACACGCGCTTCGCGCTCCATCGCAAGGGCGAGAAAAGCCTGTTTGAGCTGCCGAAGCTGCTCTTGTGAGTCGCCCTCGACCAAGCCTTCACCAGCATTGAGCAAGCTTGCCTGACGCAATCCAACGAGATAGTTGGATTCAGCAGCAGATGGCGAAGAGGTTACCAACAGCAGAAAAATAACGGAGCCCTTTAGGGCCTGGTTAACACCGGCTAGTAACGGGAATTTGGCCATGACCGCACCTTTCACTGACGCCTAGCGGCCAGCGCTAGGTGTTTGGAGATAGTTTCGCACCAGTTCGTCGATGGTGCTTTGGGGCAGAGCTAGCTTGGTCTCGTAGGTCTCTTCGCCAACAGGTGTAATGCTCACAACGCGAGCACCATATATGACGCCTTCGACCCGGCTTTTTAGATGATCATCGGTCACGGACATATCCACCATGGTGCCCGTGGCATTGACGTACTGGCCATAGACTTGCTCCGCCAACGAACGGTAAGCATCGAGCTTAGATGCTTTGATAGCCATGAGCCGCTGCTGTGCGGGCGTTTCGCCCCGCTGGGAGGCGATGACGGCATAGCCGGTGGCTATCAAGCCATTGGCTTCTGACACAGGGTACAGATTTTGGCTACGCTGCGGTGTTGCACACCCACTCATAGTCACCACTAGCACTATTCCCGAAAGTAACCAATACAAGCCTGTACGCCGATTACCTGACGCCGCATTGTGCATACCCATGATTCGATTTTCCTTTTCGCCTGCGTCCTTAACGAGCAGAGTCAACTTCGGCCTGCAGGACTTTTGCCCAGCAAGTGCTTTGCGCCGCACTCTGGCCCCTTGCAGTCTGTCCCTATGATCTAATCATCGGTTAATCGCCCCAGATCTTGAATAAACTGCCTAGTCGAGGCATCGCCTCGCTCAATTTAGGCACGCTTTGTGCACTCACCTGTGTGAAATACGAAAGCGCAGGCTTTTCGACACACTTAATGGGCAAGTAAGGGCTCTAAGCGGTTTATATGGCGACCTCAACACTCAATCTGTCAGATCTTCGACAGTTAACGGCGAATATGCCGTGGACGTCGTTGGCTATGCCGGTTGCGGTCATTCTTATTTTGACCATGCTGATTCTGCCTTTGCCACCGTTGATGCTGGATTTTTTCTTCACCCTTAACATTCTGCTGGCACTGTTGATCATCATGGTGGCGCTAAACACCGCCGAGACCCTTCATTTTTCGTCCTTTCCTACCATCATTCTCTTTGCCACCATGTTGCGCCTTGGGCTAAATGTCGCGTCAACTCGGGTGGTTCTGCTCGAAGGACACCAAGGCGGAGATGCGGCAGGCAAAGTTATCGCAGCCTTTGGTGAATTCGTTATTGGCGGCAACTATGTTGTCGGCTTCATTGTCTTCGCCATTTTGATGATCATTAACTTTATCGTCATTACTAAGGGCGCGGGCCGAGTCTCCGAGGTTATCGCCCGCTTCACCCTTGACGCACTACCCGGCAAACAAATGGCCATCGATGCCGACCTGAATGCTGGCGTGATTGATCAAGAGACCGCCAAGCAGCGCCGTGCTCAAGTCGCTCAAGAATCAGACTTCTTCGGGTCCATGGACGGTGCCTCCAAATTTGTTCGCGGCGACGCGGTTGCAGGCCTATTGATTCTCATCATCAATCTGGTCGGTGGACTGTTGATTGGTTTGCTGCAGTACGAGATGACCCTCTCTGATGCCGCCCGCGCCTACATTCTGCTAACCATTGGCGATGGACTGGTAGCCCAGCTGCCAGCTCTGATCTTGTCCTTGGCGACCGCTATCATCGTTACCCGAGTGACGACTTCCGAGTCGACACCAGACCAAGCCAGTAAACAGCTGGCGAATCCCCTGGCCTTTTATATCGCCGGCGGCATTTTAACCATCATGGGCATGGTGCCCGGCATGCCGAACATGATTTTCCTGATGCTTGGTGCCATTGCGCTAGGACTTGGCTTCTACCTGCATCGCAGCTTTAGCGGTCTGGAGTACAAAGCACCGCCAGCAGCCGAGGTTCAGGCCGAAACTGTGGACCAACCTGAGGACCCCAACCTGCTGGAACTCGGCTGGGATGACGCAGGCCAGGTAGATGTGATCAGCCTCGAACTGGGCTACGGCCTAATTCCCATGGTCGATGCCGATACCGGCGGCAGGCTCTTGAACCGCTTGAAAGGGATTCGCAAGAAGCTGTCTGCGGAGATGGGCTTTCTACTGCCCTCCATTCGCATTCGGGACAACCTCGACAGCGCGCCGGACGCTTACCAGATTGTGATTAATGGATCTGTGCGCGGCGTCGGTGTGATCGCCAATGGCAAGGAAATGGCCATCAACCCCGGCAACGTGCTCAGTGAGATACCCGGCGAGCCCGGCAAGGATCCGGCATTCGGGTTGGATGCCGTTTGGATCGACCCCAGCGAGCGTGAATATGCGCAGGCCGTCGGCTATACCGTCGTGGATGCAAGTACCGTCATTGCGACCCATTTAAATAGCGTGATTAAGGACAACGCCGACGAGCTGATGACCTACGACGTCGCGCAGCAGTTGATCGACAAGATTGCCGAAACGTCACCCAAGCTGGTTGAGGACTTTATTCCAGAAAAATTGACTTTGGGGACAGTGGTGCGAGTGCTACAAAACTTGCTCAGGGAGCGAGTGCCCTTGCGCGATATGCGCACGATCTTAGAGACATTGTCCGAGGAGTCAGGTCGCACTCAGGATGCAGGTCAGCTATGCGCCCTAGTACGCCCCAAGCTAGCGCGGCTGATTGTTCAGGACATTATCGATCCCGACGAGACCCTGGCTGTCATGACCCTGGATCCAACCCTTGAACAGTTGCTCACCGACTTGGTATCCCGAGCGAACAGTTACGATGAAATCGCACTAGAGCCAGCATTAGCGGAGAGCTTTTTTGCTTCCATTCGCTCGACCATCGAGGAACTGGAGCAAAAGGATTTACCCGCAGTACTGGTGGTATCTCCGATTTTACGTCCGTGGCTGGCCCGGCTGCTGCGACGCAGCACCAAGGACTTAACGGTGCTGTGCTATACCGAAATTCCCGATGACCAACCCATCAGCGTTGTGTCTTCCATTGAAGTTAACGAACGAGAGGATGAGCAGGGCTAGATTCTGCAGATAAGACTATGGAACTAAAAAGATTTGTTGGCGATGACAGCAAGGCGGCCATGGATCAGGTACGCGCCGAGTATGGTGAGGATGCGCTGATTATTTCTACCAACAAGATCGGTAACAAAACCGAGATGATTTGTGCTGTAGAGGAGCCGCCAGTTGCTGAGCCTCCCAATCATGCCGCCGTGCCGGACAGCGAGGGCCTGGACATTAGCGAAGCCACTTCGACTGTGGCGTCGTTACTGAACCGAGTTGCTGCCGACAACGCCTCTGCAACGCAAGGCAAGCGCGGCGGCTCGAAAGCGCGTATTGCTCAGGAGTTTGGTAAGGAGCTGACCTCTGCCTTAGCCGAGGGCAAGCAAAGTAGCGAGCTTCGCGAACTCTTTGTTCCAGCTAGCAAAAAAGCGCCTGCTCCGGAACAGCAATACGACTCTGACCAGTCACTGCCGGACAGCGAGGCCATGCACAGTATGATGCAAACCATACAGGCAGACCTTGCTAGACTGAGAAAGCAACTTGAGGAGCAAGCCGAGGTACAGACACCCCTGCGTAAGGCGCAGTTGGCCATGGCCTCGATCAATCGACGCGTTCAACAAAAGCCGGATGTCGGTCGCATAGCCGAGCAAGTTGATACCCTGATTACGAGTCAACTATTGCAACAGCGGGACTGGCAGGGCGTACATGCTTTCGTTGGTTATCCTGGCGCGGGTAAAAGTACCGTCATCGCCACGCTAATTCAGCAATCGCTCAATGGCGATAGCCCGACGAATACGGTCGTGATCTCTCTGCAGAACGAAGTAAAGGCGACGACCAGCCATGGCAGTGCGCCGGCGATATTAGTCAACAACGGTCTAGCGCAGCTGTGTCAACATCTTGGCATTGTCTACTTACAGGCGGCGAACCTGGATCAGCTAGGAGGACATGTCGCACGTTACCGCGACGATCACCAGGTGTTGATCGATACTCCAGCAACGC
>JADHNQ010000137.1 GCA_016779425.1 Pseudomonadales bacterium
GGTCAGCGAAAAGCGCAAGGTCTAATCGTAAAGATGGCAGGCCACCAGCCGTTGCGAATGCAGATTCTCAGAAGTGGTTTGCGCGGGCTTGAGCGCCGGCGTCGTTGTCGAGCAATGCGGCATAGCCTGAGGACAGCGATTGGCGAATCGGCAGCCGGCAGGCACATTGACCGGAGAGGGTATCTCGCCCTGAATCGTAGTGGACTGACGCTCCCGCTCGTGATTCGGATCTGCCTCGGGGTTCGATGCGATTAATGTCTGTGTGTAGGGGTGCTTAGGGTCGAAGAAGACCTCGGACGATGTACCAACCTCTACCAGTCCGCCTAAATACATGACCGCCATACGATCACTGATGTAGCGCACCATGGAAAGATCGTGGGCAATAAACAGCAGGGTCAGACCCAACTCTTCGGTAAGCTCGCCCAGCAGATTGACCACCTGTGCCTGTACCGAGACATCCAGGGCGGAGATGGGTTCGTCACAGACGACAAATTCCGGCTGTAGGATAAGTGCCCGTGCGATACCGATGCGCTGCCGCTGACCCCCAGAAAATTCGTGAGGATACCGCGAGCGATGGTCTGGGCTTAATCCCACCAGCTTGAGCCAGTGGGCTACTCGGTCTTGTACATCGCTGGCACTGAGTTCTGGCTGCAGGCGCAGGCCCTCACCAACGATTTCGCCAACGGTCATCCGCGGGTTCAGCGATGAATAAGGATCTTGAAAGATCATCTGCATCTTTGGCGCCATGGCGCGAAAATCCCTGGCTTGGTATCGCTGGGGGAGCATCTGTCCGTCGTAGTAAACCCTGCCGTCGGTTTTGTCGTGCAGGCCCAACAGCGTTTTGCCCAGAGTAGATTTGCCGGAACCGCTTTCGCCAACGAGGCCGACAATTTCTCGTGGATTGATGGATAAGCTCACATCGTCTACGGCATGCACCCGCTGATTGCCGCCGAGGTCAAAATATTTAACCAGATTCTGGATGTCTACCAAGGGCTTCATCGGCCTGCCTCATTACCCGACACCAAGCCGTCTGGCAGCGCGCCCGCCATATCGTGGTGCAGCCAGCACTGTGTCTGGTGGGTCGGCCCGAGAATGCTCGTGGGTGGGGCTTGCTGTGCGCATACCTGCATCGCATAGGGACAGCGCGGGTGATAGGCGCAGCCGCGCGGCGGATTGAATAAATCTGGCGGTGACCCGTCGATGGCCACAAGAGTTTGTTCGGCCTCGGTGCTTTTGTTATTCGTCGGCATGGCTTGCCGCAGTCCCTGGGTGTAGGGATGACCCGAGCGGTAAAAAATATCGTCCACGCTGCCCTTCTCTACCACCTCGCCGGCGTACATCACCATTACCTCGTCAGCCATGCGGGCAACCACGCCCAGGTCGTGGGTGATGAGGATGATCGCCATACCCGTTTCTTTCTGTAGGTCGCCCAGCAAATCGAGAATTTGGGCTTGAATGGTGACGTCTAGTGCCGTCGTGGGTTCATCCGCCACCAAGATGGCTGGCTCGCAAGCGATGGCCATGGCGATCATGGCGCGCTGCAGCATGCCTCCTGAAAACTCGAAGGGATATTGTTTGGCGCGTTTGGCCGCCTCGGGGATTTTGCTCATATCCAGCAGTTCGATGGCCCTCGCAAAGGCCTCACTCTTGCTATAGCCCCTGTGCACTTCGAGGGTTTCTGCAATCTGGCTGCCGACGTTCATGGTGGGATTCAGCGAGGTCATGGGATCCTGAAAGATCATGCTGATCTGGCTGCCGCGGATATCCTGGCCAGCGATCATCTTCGAGGCCAAGATGTCCTGTCCGCGCAAGCGGGCGCTGCCTTGATGTATGCGCCCCGGAGGCATGGGAATTAGGCCCATCAAACTTTGGACGGTGACCGACTTGCCGCAGCCCGACTCGCCGACAATGGCCAGGGTTTGACCGGCAAAGACGTCAAAGCTGACACCGCGCACCGCCTGCACCACACCTCCGTAGGTTTGAAAATCGACGTGTAGGTTTTCGACCTGTAGTAAGGGCTCAGACATGAGGCTGTCTCGATAGGGTTGGCAACTTAGCTGGTCGAAAAGTCGATAACTGGAGCATGACGATTACTCTGCGCCCCGCATACGCGCATCGAGGGCGTCCCGCAGACCGTCGCCAAGTAAGTTAAAGGCGAGAACGGTAATGCTGATGAGCAGAGCCGGAAACATCAGTTCATGGGGGCGGGTTAGCATTGATTTGATGCCCTCGTTGCACATGGCGCCCCAGGACGGTGTCGGCGGTGCGACGCCCATGCCGATGAAAGATAAAAAAGCTTCGGTGAAAATGGCGCTGGGCACCTGAAAGGTAATAGTTACCAATATCACCCCAAGGGTGTTGGGCAGCATATGGCGGCCCACTACATAGGTCGTGGTGCCCCCGAGTAGGCGCGATGCACTCACATAGCCTTCTTCACGTATCTGTAAAATTTGTCCGCGCACTAAGCGCGCTGGAGCCGGCCAAAGCAAAATAATCATCGCCACCAGCATGGGCCAGATGCCGCTCTCCCCGGGGCCGATACCAAAAATCACCTTAAACAGAATCATGAAGAGCAAGAACGGCAGGGCGACAACAAAGTCTGCGAAACGCATCATTGCTTGATCCGTCGCGCCGCCGAGAAAGCCTGCGACGGATCCGTAGATCACACCAAGTAGCACAAATGCCAGGGGCGCGAAGAGGCCGATGAAAAGCGACACCTGGCCGCCGTACATCAGCCGCGCCAACATGTCCCGACCCAAGTAGTCGGTGCCCAAGGGATGCCACGCAAGCTCCAGCGCCATGCCAAGCTGGGCATCGTCCTCGCTCTCAATCAGTCCGCGCTGCAGAGCCTCTGCCGCGGAGATGACCCGCGTTACCTGAATATCCTTGGTGACAGTGCTCGTGGTTTCTGAGCCATCGGCGTTCAGCATCACCAGAGAGTAATAGTAGGTGCCGGCCTGCAGGTCTAGACGGTCCTCGAAATAGCTGCGATCCAGCTCAGCCAAAGGCAGGCCAAAGCTGCCGGTATCGCTTGGGTCAAACAGATTGCGATACAGCCGATAGCGAGTGCCATTCTCCATTGTCCAGACAAGGCGCACCGCCTGGGTCGTAGCCGGCATTGCCAACGTAAAGCCCAGCATATTGTCGTCCAGCGTGGTGGCTTGCTGCTCTGGTAGCCATGGCTGAAACGGGGCAGCCAATGTAACGCTGCGGTCTGCGCCGGGCCCAATGCCTATTTGATCAAGATCCTGGGCAGACGGGTCGACCTGCCAGAGGTAGGGCCCAATGCTCACAAAGGCCAGCAAGAATGCGATCAGTCCCAGAGAGGCCATGGCCCTGGGGTTTTCTTTCAAACGCCGCCAGGCATCGGCCCAATATGACAAGGAAGGTCGGCTGAGCTGCTGGCCGGAAACACTGCTTTGCAGGGGCTGGAAGTCTTCGGGGCTTAGACTTGGGGCGGTCATTTCTCGACCCTCACGCGGGGATCAATCAGCCCGTACACAAGGTCCACCAGGATCACCATAAAGACCAAGAACGCACCGTAGAATACCGTGGTGCCCATAATTACCGTGTAGTCGAGTTGCTGGATGGCCTGCACGAAATAGCGACCCAAACCAGGAATCGCAAACACGATCTCTACCACGAACCCGCCGGTGGTAATGCCTGCGATGGCAGGCCCTAGTACGGTAACCACCGGCAAAATGGCGTTGCGCAGCTGATGACGACTGAAAATCTGAGTGGCGGGCAATCCCTTTGCCTTGGCGGTACGTATGTAATCTGTGCTGACCACCTCCAGCATCGAAGAGCGCATAAGGCGCGTCAGATAGGCCATGGTAGACAGGCCCAGGACCAGAGCGGGTACCAACATATGCCAGACGGTTCCCCAACCGCCAATGGGTAGAATTGTGGTGCCTGCGGCAAGGTTGGCGCCAACCAAGGACCACTGGCTGATGGCGGCTACCACAAAGCTGGGTACCGAAATACCCAGGATGACTAGGAACATAATCACCACGTCGGGCCAGCGATTGCGGTAAAGGGCAGTGAGCGCCCCCCATAACACACCGCCCAACCCAGCAAAGACAATGGCCAATATTCCCAGGGTCGCGGAGATCGGGAAGTGCTCGCGAATAATGTCGTTTACCCGGCGGTTCTCCTGTGTGTAAGAGATGCCAAAATCCCCTTGAACAATATTGCCCAGGTAAATCAGATACTGAGTGCCCAGGGGTTGATCGAGGCCGTATTTGGCTTCGAGGTTGGCGCGTATTTGCGCGGTCATGGCTTTGTCGCCGGCCAGCGGATCACCGGGCACGGCATGCATGCCGAAAAAGGTCGCGCTGGCGATGAACCAAATCGTGACCAGACCAAGCACGATACGTTTGGCGAAATATTTCAGCATTCGGTGCTTATCTTCATGTTATTGCCCATGAGCGTAGCCTATTCACTGCCCGCATCGATGTAGGCCCGACTCCAATCTGGGTCGGGTCCAATCACTCTGCGCTTAAGCTGCTTGATGCGCGGGTCGACTACATAGGTGACGCCGCGCTCGTACATGGGCAGCAATACGGCGTTCTCGATCAGGTGCTGCTGAATATCACCAAAGGCGCGCATGCGCGCAGCTGGCTCCAGCTGGTTTTGGGCGGTATCGATCAATGCGTCCAGCTCTGGGCTGTTGTATTCGCCGCGATTGTTTTTGTTCCAAGACGCGTAGAGGTCGCCAAAGGTCAGCGGGTCGTTGTAGTCCGGCCCCCAACCCGCCAGCACCATGTCGAAGTCACCGGCGGTCATTTTTGCCAGCCGCTGTTTAAAGATCTGCTTGTCGATTTTGACCGAGATACCAAGGGTAGTTTTAAGGGACTGCTGCACCCACTCGGACTGCACACTCGATATGGGGTTATCGCCGGAGAGCAAGACCAAGTCAGGTGGCTCGTCGAGTCCAAGTTCCTGCATGGCTGCCTGCAGATAGGCCTGGGCCGAGGCGGCGTTCGGGCTGATTTTGGTGGGCGGATATTCTCGCCGCAGAAGGTCTTTCTCCCCCATTAGCCAGCCGGGAAACAGCGATACGCCCGGTTCGTATCCCGGCAGCTTGGTCACCTTGTAGACCATCTCCTCCATGTCCAGTGCTGTTTGAATGGCCCGCCGGAGATTCAAATTATCCGTCGCCCGACCGTCTCGGAAGTTAAAGTCGATATAGAAAACCGTGCCGTCTCGGTGCTGGCGAATCTGCCAACCCATGCGCATGGCCTCGGTCAAATTCTCCGCCTGCAGGCCGGTCATGGAGATCTTGCTGTCCTTAAAGAAGTTTAGTGACGCGGTGGCATCAGATGTGATGAAGGGCACATGGATGGCGTCGAGGTGAATCTCCTCCTGGTTCCAATAGTGCGGGTTGCGTTCAAAGGTCATGCTAGAGCCGTGCACCCACCGCGTAATCTGAAAGGGGCCGTTGTAAAGCAACTGGTCAGCGTCGGCGCCAAAGCGTCCTTCGGTGGCTGCGTAAAAGTCCTCACGAATGGGGTAGAAGGTGGGAAAGACCAGCATTTTGTCGAAAAACGGCACTGGCCGATCAAGATCGATAACCAGGGTATTGGCATCCGGCGCGGATAGGCCGAGGGCGCTTGGTGGCAGGGTGCCGGTATTGATGGCTTCGGCATTCTTAATAGCAAACAGTAAGAAGGCGTATTCGGAGCCGGTCTCGGGCTTCAGCGCCGTCTGCCAAGAAAAAATAAAGTCGGCGGCGGTGACCGGTCGGCCATCGCTCCACTTGGCATCTTCGCGAAGCCAAAATGTTGCCGTGGTCGGTGTGACTTCCCAGTCCTCGGCCACGGCGCCTTCAAGGCGACCATCCATGCCCATGCGCACCAGACCTTCCATCACATGGCCAAGTACCATGCCAGAAACTGCATCGGTGGCACGACTGCTGTCGAGTTGGGGCGGCTCTTCGCGTATTAGGATGGAGATGCTATTGCCCTCGACATCGACCGCCGAAACGTCGGTGACCGTTCCGGTCAGGCTGCTGCTGGCGTAGTGCAGGATCAGCATCAGCGCGGCCACTGCGGCAAAGGCGAGGGCGAAGAATGTCGCAAGCTGGCGATTCGGAGAGCGGCTGTTAATGACGAACGTTCACTAAAGTTTGACGGACAGAGTCTGCCGCAAAGCCTCGAGCATTTCTAACCAATCAGGCTAGAAAGTGCGGTGATATAGGTTTTGTATCCTTGGGCCGATCAGCAGACAAGAGTGCGCTGACACCACAGC
>JADHNQ010000138.1 GCA_016779425.1 Pseudomonadales bacterium
AAGTATGGCCTGACGGGTGGAGCATTTAGCGGCCCAAAGCGATTCTCCAAGGAGTTGTGACACCATGCCGCCTGACCTTCTTTTACGTAGAAGTCCTCACGATTCAGGCATCCGGATAAGAGCATTACTTGAAATCACCGAGCGGTCGATTAACCGGACAAACGGTATCTATCTGTGGAAGCGGGCTGGCGCTTTTGATTCGCCGAGGAAAAAGAACGTTGACGACGTCTGCCAAAATTGGCGAACCTTCTGCTCGCGTCTTGCTCCAGCAGCTAAATTACAAAGACTCTAAATGGCCAAAAAACCCGCAAACCGGCGCCGCACCACCAAAGCCAAAAAAAAGTCATCAGGGCAGAGCTGGCTGGCGACTTTGCGGCGTTGGTTGTTTCGCTTCACGCTTAAAGTGACGCTTTGGGCGGGCTTGCTCGCTGTCTTGGTCGGCAGCGGTTACCTTTATTATCTTGATCGCAGCATCAGCAAGACCTTCGAGGGCCGACGGTGGTCTGTACCCGCTCAGATTTATGCCCAGCCCGTGGAGCTGTATGCCGGCAAGCGCCTCACCAATGCCCAGCTCCAGCTGGAGCTGAAGCGCCTGGGATATCGTCAGACCTCTGACTTATCGCAACCGGGTAGCTACCAGCCCATTGCCGGTGGCGTGTCCATTCACCTGCGCGCCTTTAGCTTCATGGACACGCCCAGGCCGTCCATGCGCATCACCGTCATGTTTGTCGGTAACCGCCTGCAAAGACTCAAGCACGCAGAACGACCCCTGGACTTGGTGCGTCTGGAGCCAGCGGTTATTGGAAGTTTCTTTCCGTCTCATGGCGAAGACAGGGTCATCCTGACGCCCGAAGAGGTGCCCGCACTGTTGGCCAATGGTTTAAAAGCCGTTGAAGACCGATCTTTCGACGATCACCAAGGTTTCAGCATTGCCGGCATTCTCCGTGCGGCGCTGGTGAATTTTCGCAGCGGCGAAGCAAGGCAAGGAGGCAGCACACTCACCCAGCAGCTGGTCAAAAGCTATTTTTTGACCAACGAGCGTACGATCGAGCGCAAGCTGCGCGAGCTGGCCATGTCGGTGATTTTGGAGCTGCGTTTCTCCAAGGAAGACATCCTTACCGCCTACATCAACGAGATTTTTCTCGGTCAGAACGGTGCAAGAGCGATTCACGGTTTCGGGCTAGGCTCGCAGTACTATTTCAACAAGCCTTTGAACGAACTGCCCGCCCACCAAATTGCCAGTCTCATCAGCATCATTCGAGGACCGTCCTACTACAACCCATTCCGCCATCCCGAACGCACAACCCGCCGACGCAATCGAATACTCGATACTTTCCTGGCTGACGGCCTCATTTCCAGCGCCACGCATCAAGACGCTATCGGCCAACCTCTTGGGGTAGTCGACAGCCCAAACAGTGGCGGAGCTTACTACCCGGCTTTCATGGATCTCGTGCGAGTGGAGCTAAGCGAGCGGTACTCGCCCGATGATCTGCGCACTCAAGGTCTGCGCATTTTTACGACGCTGCAGCCGTCAATACAGGCCAACGCTCAGAAGGCCGTTAGCGCTACTTTGCGAAGCATCGAAAACGAGCGCAAACAAGAACCGAACAGCTTGCAGGCATCCGCGGTTATCACAGACACCCAAACCGGCGAGGTGCTGGCCCTGGTCGGCGGCCGACAGGGTCGGGTAGATGGCTTTAACCGCGCGATCAATGCTCAGCGACCGGTGGGCTCAATGATCAAGCCGTTAATTGTCCTCAGCGCGCTGGAGAACGGGTTTGAGTGGTCGAGTGGGGTTAATGATGCTCCCATAACCCTCACGCCCCCCAACGGTGAACCATGGAGCCCACGCAACTACGATGGCAAGACTCGTGGGGAACTGCCTATTATCAAGGCACTGGCTCTATCGCTGAACTTAGCCATGGTTGATTTAGGCAACCGCGTTGGGATCGGCACTGTGCAGGGCCGCTTTCAAGATCTTGTGGGCTACGCGCCAAAAAACCCGTACCCCTCTTTTTTTCTGGGTGCAGAACCCATGTCGCCCCTGCAGCTGACCGAGCTTTACGGCAACTTTGCCAGCGGTGGTTTTCGCACCCCACCTAAGAGCGTGATCGCTGTGCTGGACGAGCAGGGAGCCCCCATTTCGCACCACCCCTTTGATGTCACCCAGACCATTGATTTTGCCACAGCAGGAAGCCTCAACGCGGGACTTCAGCTTGTAATGCAGCGAGGTACCGGGCGCAGCTCACCGTTTTCTAATCAGGGGGTCGCTGGCAAAACCGGCACCTCGAACGACAATCGGGACAGCTGGTTTGCCGGTTTCGACAACAGCCGGTTAAGCGTGATCTGGGTGGGCAGGGACGACAACAAGCCGACCGATCTAACGGGTACTTCCGGTGCGATGCGTATTTGGAATGCAATCGCCAAAGCCGATGGTCCAGATCCCCTGCTGCCAGATATCCGCGAAGACTTGGTAGCGATCGAATACGACACCGGACTGCAAGCGGCGCCCCAGTGTGCGGATGTAGTTGTGCTACCCATTCGCCAGCCCGATAATTTGCAAATAAAATCCGGCTGCGGCCTAAGACCGAGTTTTGGCGAGCGCCTGCGTGCTATTTTCAAACCCTAGCGGACGCTGAACCTACCTAAATGTCCTAGCAAATCACGACAATGGATGTCCAAATGTCAGCGCGAACTCAATCTATCAACTCCCAGGTAAGCGCAGGACTCATTTTCTTGATGACCCTGATATCGGGCTGTGCCAGCACTGGCGGCAACGTGGGTGTTGTCGACAGTGAAAAGCGAGGCGCGCCGCAGCCGTCCAAGCAGACCCAGACCAAGGAAGCCCAGACCAAGAAGCCCAGCACTGGGCGTGCCCAGGTGCCGGCAATAGCGCGGCCGCGCAGCAGCGCGGCACAGACATTGCTGGCCCAAGCAAACACCGCGCTTCGCGACAATGCGCCCGCTACGGCAATCGTGCTACTTGAGCGGGCCGTGCGCATCGAACCCAGAGAAGCACAGTTATGGATGCGTCTGAGCAAGGCGCATCTCGATAAAGGTGAGACCCAGATCGCACTTCAACATGCTCGCAAGGCTATCGCCCTAGCGGGCACCGATCGGAACAAGCAAACTGGCGCGTGGCTGCAGCTTGCTAACGTTTACGAAGCCCAAGGACGCGACGGTGATGCGCTGAACATCCGTCAGCGCTATGGACGAGGTAGCGGATAAACTTTCGGCACTCCCTAATAATTGATTGAGGAATATTGTGAATACCGCTGGATCCAAAAAGCACATTGGTGCAATGGCATTCGTCAAACTGACGCTTTCTTTGATCGCTCTGGCGACCGTGCTCTCGGGTTGCGCGACCAATCCGGTCACAGGCAAGAGTGAATTGAGCCTCGTTTCAGAGAGCTGGGAACTGAAAACAGGCGCGAAAAATTATCTGCCTGCCCGGCAAAGTCAGGGGGGCGACTACGTCACCGACCCTGCGGTGCAAGCCTATGTTCAAGAAGTAGGTAACAAGCTCGCCGCTGTGAGCGATCGCGCGCTACCCTATGAATTCGTTGTCATCAATAACTCAGTCCCAAATGCATGGGCGATGCCCGGCGGCAAAATTGCCATCAACCGTGGACTGCTCACGGAACTAGACAGCGAAGCGGAGTTGGCCGCCGTCCTGGGGCACGAGATTGTGCATGCCGCCGCCAAACATAGTGCCCAAGCAGTGCAGCGCAGCGCGCTACTTCAGGCTGCCGTGCTGGCAACGGGCATCGCCACAAAGGACAGCGACTACGGTCAGGTCGCCGCCATTGGTGCTGGTGCCGGCGCCGCGCTGATCAACTCAAAATATGGGCGAGACGATGAGCGTGAATCGGATATCTATGGCATGAATTATATGAGCCGCGCAGGCTACGACCCAGTTGGGGCCGTCGAATTGCAGCAAACCTTCGTCGAGCTCAAGGACAATCAACAACCGGATTTTTTGCAGGGTTTATTCGCCAGCCACCCGCCGTCCCAAGAAAGGGTTGAGACTAACCGCCAGCACGCGACAACGCTTCCAAGTGGCGGACTTCAAGGCCGAGACCGCTACCGGCGCGTCATGGCGCGGCTTGTGGATAGCAAGCCTGCCTATGAAGCCTACGACGAGGCAAGAAAGGCAGTAAGCGACAATCGTATTAAAGCAGCCAGGCGCTTGGTCCAAGAGGCCATCGCCAAGGAACCTAGCGAAAGCCACTTCTATGCCCTGCTGGGTGATATCGAGACCCAGGAAGATGCCCTGAGCGCAGCGGATCGCGCCTACGATCAGGCGGTCAGCCTGAATCCGAATTTCTTTTATCCCCTGCTACGCAGCGGCGTTGTTAACGAGCAGCAGGGGCGCATTGCTAAGGCCAAGCGTCGACTCAATCGCAGCTTAGCGCTGCTAGAGACGGCCCAGGCCTATAACGCCCTGGGCGCCATCGCAGAACGAGAAGGCAATTTGCAGCAGGCAGAGGAACTATACGCGCGAGCTGCCCAAGACACGGGCGCCGCGGGTCAAACCGCAGTGACATCCTTGGTTTCTCTGCGCAGCAAGAGCAACCCGGCGGCATTGGTCGGCTTGCGCTGGGGTATTGGTGTTGACGGCAGCCTGCAAATCGAAGCCACCAATAAAACCCCTCGTACCCTGGCAGGCATCGACCTGCAGGTGCGAATCATCGACGCTCTAGGAAACCCTCGAAACCATCGCCAACCTCTTGCGCGTTTACGACCAAGCCAAGTCGTGCAATTTAGCACAGGGCTGCGCCCCGGATCCGGTCAAGTGCAGTTAAGCGTGGTGAGCATCGAGTCGGTTCAGGACGGCTAGGCAGCGGCCTGTGCGTCCGCCACACGCTGAGTATCCTGCTGCAGGGTTTTGGCGGCCTGAAAGTAATGATAGGCACACCATAGGTTTACGAGGCTAAACACCATGAGTGAGTAACGCAGAGACTCGGTGCCATACTCTGCAGAAAATACATCACTCAAAATGCCCACGCCCTGGGGCCCGAGCCCCATACCAATGATGTTCAGCAAGAACAGACAGATGGCCGCTGCCACCGAGCGCATTTGCACCGGCACCAACTGCTGCACCATGGCGAAAGTCGGCGCCAAATAAAATCCACCGAAGAAGGCAGGAATCAAATACAGCATTAATGCCGAGGTGAAATCCGTAAGCCAAAAAAAGCCCACGAGGAAAGGCACCAGGCCTCCCTTACCAAGAGCCACTACCCAGGCCAACCAGCGCGGATCACGCTGAGCCAAATGATCTGCCAAGCGCCCTGCCGTGAATGTGCCGATGCCGCCAACAATGCCGGACATCAGTGCCAGAGTTAGGCCCGTCTCACTCTGGGTTAAGTCATGTGATCGCACAAAAAAGGCTGGCAGCCAGAGGGTCATGCCATAACCGACAAACCCCGCTAAGGCCGAGCCAAAGACCACATGTCTGGTGGCCGGGGTACTGAGCATAGTCTTCCATACCTCTCCCAATCCCGGCGCCGCGGCACGATCTTGCTTGGCTGCTTCCGAGGCGCCCCTAGGCGGCTCTATCAAGGTGAACCGCACCAATAGCGCTATGAGTATTCCGGGTAATCCGACCACGATAAACGTCGTGCGCCACCCCCAGTGTTCGCTCATCCAGCCGCCGCCCAGATAGGCAATCAGCAGACCCAAGTTAATGCCCATGGCAAAAATGCCCATGGCCGTGGCCCGCTGGGCCTGAGGAAATAGATCGGAAATCATGGAATGCGAGGGAGGACTGGAACCGGCCTCGCCGATACCCACCCCGATGCGCGCCATGGCAAGTTGTGCATAGCTACCCACAAAGGCGCAGACGACGGTCATACCAGACCAAATGGTTGTCGCTAGGGCGATAATGTTGCGGCGATTGGTCCGGTCCGCAAGCATTGCAATGGGCATACCCAGGGTTGCGTAGAAAATCGCGAAGGTCAGACCGATCAGGAAACCCATTTGGGTGTCACTGGCACCCAGCTCCATTTTTATGGGCTCTAGCAAAATGCCCATGATCTGCCGATCTACATGGCTCGAGCAGTACACGAGTACCAATATGCCTAGGGCGTACCAGCGATACCAGGACGACTCCATCAGCCTGTCCACTCGGGCCTGATGCTTATCGTCGGCTACCTCTACACTTTGCTCTTCAGCCAAGGGCCTTCCCCTTTTTTAACAGTACCGATCCACTGACCACGCTAGGCCATGGATGCATACAG
>JADHNQ010000139.1 GCA_016779425.1 Pseudomonadales bacterium
GATCGCCGCCAAGGTAGCAATCTGTTCTGCCAGCAGCACGGGATGCCAAAGCGGAAGGAGATAGAGAGCACCCGCTGGCTTATTGTGCCAATGCGCGAGCATACGACCGAGGATGGGAGAGTTTTGATAGTAGGCGTAACCTGTCACATGGTGATCACCCACAAAAAGACTGTCCAGGTCAGCCTGATTTGCGGCCTCTGCGCGCTCAAGCATGTAACGAACACCCTCGGCGGGATCACTCACTCGGTAGGCAGACT
Source organism: Pseudomonadales bacterium (assembly GCA_016779425.1). Classification (GTDB taxonomy): domain Bacteria; phylum Pseudomonadota; class Gammaproteobacteria; order Pseudomonadales; family Azotimanducaceae; genus UBA4421. Next base: position 258 of record JADHNQ010000139.1, read on the forward strand.
GCACAGAAATACCAATACGCATAAGAACCCTAGGACTGGCGTACAAATTGTGCCGCACGCGGCTGAGTGACCGAGAACGACAGTTCGGTTTGGCTCACCGGCTCGTGAGCCAAAAGCTCGCCATCGTTGAACAGAAAATCATGAACAAAGGGTCGAGGGCGGCTGCCTGGCAGTTGAGCCTGTTCTAGCACCTGCGGAAGCCAAATCGCATCGTCGGCCCACATTAACTGATATGGGATATTACCCAGATCACACCAAAACGGCTTGGCCTCCCGTGTCTGGGTTAACTCCCCGGAAAACGCCGTGGCAACAAAAACATAGCCCAGCCACTGAGGCCCCGCTTGCTCCACGAACCGCAGTTCCGCCTCGCAGGTCAGGTTGTCCACCGCTAAGCCGGTCTCTTCCAGCGTTTCGCGACGCGCGCACTCCAGAAGGCTTTCGTTGATCTCCCATTTACCGCCGGGGCCGTTGATTTTGCCCTGACCATGGCCCGTCAATTTCTCGATGAGCAGTACTTGGCCCTGGTGAATCAGGAACACCAGGGTGCCAATCAATTCAGGCTGCCACCGGGTTTGCCAGGGTGTTCGGATAATCCTCGGCAGCGCAAACTGTGCAATTGGAGTCACCATGACCCTGTCGGCGGGGTATTAACCCAAGTCATATCTTTGCTGGAGTGCGGAATACAGCGCGTCGGGCAGCTCGCTCGGCGCGACCTCCAACCCCTCTAGCACCTCGATCAGGTGCTCGTTGTCCTCCCGCCCCTGCCATAATTTTCGATACTCGCCGCTCTTGTAACCATTGTTCTGACGAAATCCGTTAAGGACATTTTTACCGATATAGAGAGAAAATAATTCGTCGTACGTCATGGGTAGCGCTGCCATGGCATCGACAAAGGGCTGAAGCTCGAATGAGCGTGTGCGCAAACAGGCTGCGGCCAATGCCTCTATCGACAGACGAAATCGCTCCTCAGAATCCTCGAGCGACGGCCCGTCGGTTTGCGACACCGCGGTCTCACCTGACACTGCACCCATCCCGTAAAGCGCATCGGCGACGGCATCCTGGAGCTTGTCTTGGCGCAGCATTTCGCTCAACGCAAAGTGCCAAATGTCCACCAGCTCCAGTTTGACCTGTGCCAAATCACCGTCCTGTTTCTTCCACCATTTCCAGCCGAAGTGATCTAGCATTTCCGCGCACTCGACCCAAATTGCCCGATAGTAGGCATAGCCTTGGGTGCGCCACTGGGCGTGTACTAGAGTGTTATGGGCATCCTGCATCTGCGCCATTGTTTGCAACATAGCGTAGCGCGGTTGGGCGTAGCGCGGTTGGGTTGTACTCGAATCGCTCAGGGCGCTCTCGCGAGTTGGCATGATGGGCATCCAGATGATCAAACTCAAAGGCCCATAGCCTACCGAAAGTACGAACAAACCGCCCTAGGCAATCCTTCAATCGAACTATTGCTAGCCTGCAGACCAGCCGTTAGCCTACTTCGGATCAGCACAAAAATAAGCGGGGGTAGAACATATGGATTTATCATTTGGTCCGGAGTACGACGACTTTCGCGGCGAGGTTGTTACCTTCCTTGCGAACAATGCCGACAAAGCTCCCAAGGGTGGAGACCTTCGCGGACAGCAAGCGAAGGACTGGCAAAAACTTCTCATCGAAAACGGCTATACCTGCCGAACCATTCCGAAGGAATTTGGCGGTTACGGCGCCGAGCCGGATATTATCAAGACCCGCATCATCGCCGAAGAGTTCTCCAAGGCGCGAGTAAACACTGGCCTTGGCGGTCAGGGTATTTCGATGCTCGTGCCTACCCTGCTGGAAATGGGCACCCAAGAACAAAAAGAGCACTTCATCAGACCCACCATTATGGGCGATATGATCTGGTGTCAGGGCTACTCTGAACCCGGCGCAGGCAGCGATCTAGCGGCTCTCTCCACCGCGGCAGTCCTAGATGGTGATGAATGGGTGATCAACGGCCAAAAAATCTGGACCAGTACCGCACACATCGCCGACTGGATATTTTGCTTGGTGCGCAGCGAACCTGAAGCACCCAAGCACAAGGGCATCTCATTCTTGCTCTTCGATATGAAAACCCCAGGGATCGAAGTACGTCCTCTGGTGGATATGACTGGAAATGCCAACTTCAATGAGACCTTCTTTACTGATGTGCGAGTACCCAAGCACCAGATCGTTGGGGAGCGCGGCCAGGGCTGGCAGGTGGCAAACGCCATCCTCGGCCACGAGCGCGAGACCCTCGCACCGGCGAATACAGCCCAGACCCGGATTAATGCACTGATCGAACTCATGAAAAATGAGACCGTGGACGGCGCGCGTTTGATCGATAACCCCGTGTATCGGGACCGCCTGATGAAAATTCAGGGCAAGGTCATGGCCATGCGCTTCAACGAACTGCGAGTGCTGTCGGCACGCCTGAACCCGGGACAGGATCCGGGGCTATCCCGCATGATCACCAAGCTCGAAGGCACAGAGCTGCGTCATGATCTTGAGGGGCTTGCCATCGACGTCATGGGAGAGATCGGTCTTGCCTATGAGGACAACCCCCATTTACGGGGTGCGGGTAGCTGGCAGCGAGAGTACATGTACTTTTTGGGCCTGATCATCGGCGGCGGCACTTCCCAGATCCAAAAGAACATCATCAGCGAACGCGGCCTTGGCATGCCGCGTGAGCCTAAATTCGAAAAAGCGAGCTAGGGGGGCATCATGCAATTCGGACTTTCTGAAGAACAAATTCTCCTGATCGACAACGTCAATCGCTTTCTCGATGACAATTCGCCATTGGACCGAGTACGCCTCTATGCCGACGGTGGCGACGATGCGGATATTTGGGCCGGCTTGGCAGAGCTCGGCGTGCCCGCCCTGCTGGTTCCTGAAGCACAGGGTGGCATTGGCCTGAATCCCCTGGATGCTGCCATCGTGGCAGAATCCCTCGGTGCCCATATCACCCCATCACCCTTTCTCGGCACGGCTGTTATGGCACCGACGGCACTGGTTGCCAGCGGCGGCAATCACGACGATCTGCTCGCCGAAATTGCAGCGGGAACGCATCGCGTGGGCATCGCTTTTTCCGAGGCGATCAAGCGCCGCAACGATGCCCGAGTGGAAGCCCGGGACAGTCGCCTATTTGGCAAATCCTTGTTCGCCTTTGACGCCGACGCCGACTCTTACTTGGTGGCGGATCAAAACAAACACCTATACCTGGTTCCTGCTCAGGACCCAGGCCTTACTCGCACACACCTGACCACTGTTGATAAGACCCGTCGCACCGTCGAGCTAACCTACAACGATGTCGCTGCCCAGTGTGTGAGCACCGATGTCGGCGTATTCGAGCGCGTGCTGGATATTGGCAGGGTTGCCATTGCTGCAGATACATTGGGCGCCGCACAAAACATGCTGGATCAGGCAGTGGAGTACGCCAAGCAGCGCGAACAGTTCAACCGCCCCATTGGCAGTTTTCAGGCGGTAAAACACATGTGCGCAGAGATGGCCGCTCAACTTGAACCATGCCGCTCCATGGTCTGGTTTGCTGGGCACGCACTGGCGGAACTTCCCGAAGAGGCCAGAGTGACCGCTTGTCATACCAAGGCCCATCTGGCGGAGGTGGCACAGTTTGTCGCCAAAACGGCAACAGAAGTGCATGGCGGTATGGGTTTTACCGATTTGGTGGGCTTGCACTACTGGTTCAAGCGTTGTGGCGCTAATCGTCAGTGGTTAGGCGCCCCGGAGTTTGTCCGTCAGGAAGCTGCCGTACTGCAGGGTTTAACCGACTGAAGCCCACTCTTTTGCTCATACAGCCTGAATGCGCCGGCAGCCCGTGACGTCGCCACGCGCGACGTCAGCGGTGCTCGCCGTGGTCGTCGGCGCTCTAATATTGGGCGCAACCACTGCGGCCTTACGCGAGATCGACGTCGGCAGTACGGCAGCAGGCTTCTGGCGAGTCGCCCTCGCGCTGCCAATCTTGTTATTGATCGCTGCACTGAGCGCAAGGCACGAAGGTAGAACAAAAGCGCTGGTGACCCCTGCCCAGTGGCGCCTGCTGACCATCGCCGGAGTCTGCTTTGCCGGAGACCTAGTGTTTTGGCATCTGTCTCTGGTTAATACGAGCCTGGGCAATGCCACCTTTCTGGCAACTCTATCGAGCCTATGGGTGCCACTGGTGGCCTTTTGCTTTTTACGGCAAGCGCTCTCCAGACGTTTTGTCCTTGGGCTGGTTTGTGCACTATTCGGATCCGGCATTTTGGTCAGCGCTCACTTGGGCACAGGGACGAGTTCTTGGCTTGGCGATGTCTACGGCCTGCTCACAGGCTTTTTCTTTACGGGCTATATCATTGCGGTGGGCTATTGCCGGGAATCTCTTTCCACCGCCGACACCATGCTTTACTCCTCGGGACTTTGCGCCGCAATTCTACTGCCATTGGCCATCGTCGCTCTGATCGTCGCCGGAGAGCCTATCCTGCCGAACTCTGTCACGGGATGGCTGAGCGTTTTTGCGCTCGCGCTACTGGCTCATCTGGCCGGACAAGGGCTGGTAGCGTTCGGTGTTGGTCGGTTAAGTGCGAGCCTTGCCGCTGTCATTCTTTGTTTAGAGGGGGTCGGCGCGATGACGGTAGGCGCGCTCTTTTACGCAGAAAACAGAGACATTTGGGATCTTAGCGCAGTCATCTTAATCGTGTCGGGCATCGCGTTAGCCCAGCGGGACGCTGCGGGCTAAGTAAGTGTCATAAGACTTTTACATCATCTGGTGATCTGCGTGCTACCTTACGATCTTTACGCTGCAGCATCACCACCATGTCTTCGTCTCAGCCATCGAAACCCACAGATTCGGCAGCATCCGATGGCCTTAAGCACTGTGATGTCTTCATTGTTGGCGGTGGCATTAACGGTGCGGGCATTGCCCGGGACGCCGCCGGCAGAGGCTACAGCGTTGCTCTATGCGATTCTGGTGACTTTGGCTCGGGCACATCTTCTGCTTCGACCAAGTTAATTCACGGTGGTCTGCGCTACTTGGAGCACTACAAATTTCGGCTGGTGGCAGAATCACTGCGTGAGCGCGAAAGACTGTGGCAAGCAGCACCTCATATCATCTGGCCCATGCGGTTTTTGCTGCCTCACCACAAAGCCCTGCGGCCACGCTGGCTGCTGCGCTTGGGCCTGTTTATCTACGATCACCTTGGCGGCCGAAAGTTATTGCCCAAGGCCAGGCGCGTAGATCTGCGACAAGACCCTGCTGGACAGATGCTCCAATCGCGGTTTGATATGGCGTTCGAGTATTCCGACTGCTGGGTCGAGGACTCTCGTTTAGTCGTCTTGAATCTGCGCGATGCCTGCCATCGCGGGGCAAGCGTCATGCCACGCACGAAGTTGATCAATGCCGCCTACGTGCAGGGTCGGTGGCGACTGACCTTGGAGAATCAAGTCACCGGCGCACAATACAGTCTCAGTGCCTCAATTTTGGTAAATGCGGCAGGACCATGGGTCGACGAGGTGCTGCGCACGGCACTGGGCCGCAACGATACTGACAATATACGTCTAGTGGGCGGCAGCCATATTGTTATCAAACGTCAACTGCCAGACGACCGCGCCTACATGTTTCAAAATGGTGATGGCCGGGTGGTCTTCGCCATTCCCTACGAAGAGGAATACCTGCTGATCGGGACAACCGATAACGATCATGTGTCTCTTGAAGAACCCCCCAAGATCACGAAAGCAGAGATCCACTATCTTTGCGATGTTGCTTCGCAATATTTAGCAGAACCGGTTACGCCTGAGGATGTGGTCTGGCACTTTTCCGGTATTAGACCCTTGTTTAACGATGGTGCAAGCGAAGCAACCGAGGCGACTCGAGATTATGTGATCACCCAAGACCGTCAGTACGACGACACTTTGATCAACGTCTTCGGCGGGAAAATCACCACCTACCGCAAGCTGGCAGAGGAAGT
>JADHNQ010000140.1 GCA_016779425.1 Pseudomonadales bacterium
TACCCTGCCGAAAAACTCGGCCGCGCATTCAGCCCTGCCTGCCAACGCTTGATGTTTGGCATCTCCGGCAACTCGACCACTTTTACCGAACGGGCAAAATCCAGCGCCACGCCCATGGTGATGTCCGCGATGCTGAATTGGTCCCCGGCTAAAAATTCGGTTTTTGCCAGTTGCTCATCGAACATGCCCAATGCCTTGGGCGCTTTTTCAGCGCAGACGACGCCCCATGCTTCGACACAGGTTTCGCGGTCCTTGAAGAAGCCAGTGATGTTGCGAAAAGCGCCAGCGACCTCTAGCAGGAAGTTTAGCTCGGCGCGTCGGTGCCACATTTCTACCTGGGCTTGGCTTAGCGGGGTATCGCCAAAGAGCGAGGGACCCTCGCCCATGGCGTCCAAGTAACGGGTAATGGCGACAGACTCGCCAAGGCATGTGCCGTCGTCCAGCTCTAACATAGGCACCCGTCCACCGGGATTTTTAGCCAAATAATCGGCGCTGATGTTTTCGCCGCCGCGAATATCCACGGCCACTCTCTCAACTTCGATACCTTTCTCTGCCAGCGCGATATGTACCCGCCGCGCATTTGGCGACGGGGCTTCGTATAGCTTCATAAGTTTCTCCCTCTCTTACCGACTCTTTTATTTTTATGTTGTTTCAGTCGCCCTGTAGTCACTGTTGCAGCGAACAGCAATTGAACTTATCTGCTGTTCCGACCATGCTCAAGGGAAATCACGATTTTGCTAAGTCACAGGGGAGGAAATTGACATGGGAACACCTGCAAGAGTTGTTGTCCTACCGGCAGATACCGCCAAGCTGCGCGTAGAATCATTGGAGTTGCCTGATCCCGGTCCGCATCAGGTAATCGTCAAACAATTTGCTTCCGGCATTTGTCACTCTCAGCTGCATCAAATGCATGCACCACGCAAAAGCCCAGTTGTCCTCGGGCACGAATCCACCGGCGTCGTCCTACAGGCAGGTAGTGCGGTCACTCATGTCAGCCCCGGAGACACGGTGATGGTGACTTGGGTACCCCGCCAGGCGGCGTCGGAATCTATGCCACCCATCGCAGCAAGCTTGGAGGTATCCGACGGCACTGCAATGTCACAAAACGTGTTCACCTGGGCCGACCACACCATTGCCGATCAACAGTATGTGGTCAAAGTAGACCCAAATATCAAAACCGATGTCACTGCCATCATTGGCTGCGCGGTAATGACCGGTGCCGGCGCGGTCATCAATACCGCCAACGTCCAAGCGAACGAGAGTGTCGCCATTTTCGGCGTTGGCGGTGTTGGCCTATCCGCCGTGGTCGGTGCGCGGATGGCGGGTGCGAATCCAATCATTGCCGTGGACCTTGATGACGAAAAGCTTGCCTTTGCGAAGGGCTTTGGCGCGACCCATGTTGTCAACGCCAGTCGCGAAGATCCCGTGGCGGCGATTCATGCGCTAACGACCCGTGACAACGGCTTCACCATCGCGCGCGTACCAGTTTCTGGTGCTGACTATGCCTTTGACTGCATTGGCATAAAGCAAACCATGGAGCAAATTGTGCCTGCCTGTCGTAGCGGTCATTTCGGTGCCAAGGACGGGGGCAAGGCAGTACTCGTAGGAGTTCCCACCACCAAGGCTGAGATCAATGCAGTAGATCTTCTGGTGAACGAAAAACAATTCATCGGCAGCATTGGCGGTTCATGCGCACCAGACCGCGACTTTCCTCGCTTTTTGGAATGGGAAGAAAACGGCGACTTGGCCCTGGACAAGATGGTTACCGAGCGCTTCAGCATCGACCAAATCAATGAGGCAACCGATGCGCTTGCCAACGGAGAAATTGCCGGGCGTGCAATTCTCGAGTTCTAAAAATTCGCGTTTAGCCCGCGCTTGCGAGCGCACGACATAGCAAGGCGAAGGCATGCTCGGTAAAGCGCCACATGTTTTTTTCACGATCGTCGGATCCGGTCTCGAGCAGTCCTGATATCGGGTGCGGGCCTGCAATACCGATCACACTAGAACCTGCCTCGCCATAGGCAACGCCAGTAGGTCCCGCGATACCCAACTCTGCAATCGCCCAGGTGGCATCGAACTGATCCTGAGCCTTGCGAGCAAAGGCCATCACCATGCCCTCACTCATGGGTGCCAAGCCTTCAACATCCTGCCGTGTGATACCCAGCAGCTTTCTCCTCGACTCAAAGGTGTAAAGCACGCTGCCGCCTTTGTAGTACGCCGACGCGCCGGGTACAGCAAGCAATGCCGAAGAGATGAGTCCACCGGTAGAGGTTTCTGCGACAACGATGGTTTCACCGCGCTCGCGCAGCAGTGCGGCTGCGTCCTCGGCCATTGAGGTGAGGACGCTCACGGTGTCGCGTCCGGGGCAGGCAGGGGAATACCGGAGATACCAAGCAACATGCCTGCAAAATCTCGCTGCTTGATGTCCGTAAGTTCCCGACTGGACCACCAGCCGACGTGAGCAGTTTGCTTCGCGGGGTCAATATCGATCCCCCACATGGGGTCTACTTCGTTGGGGACCAGGCTATAGCGCATGTCTACGATACGCGGTGAGTTTTCCATGGGTGACAGATAATCGTCGGAGAACCAGCGAAAACGCTCAACATCCAACGCTTGCTGGGAATCGGGCTCTAAGCCCGGAAAGTGGCGGGCCAAGTCAAGCTTTGGCACGCGAGCGCCGGGAAACCAGGTCATCTGCGCACCTACGCGCACAGCGTCGACATAGTACGAGTCTCCATGCTCGTAAATCGCCTTCCAAACCAGCAGATTTGCAAACGACGGCTTGACCGAGAGACGCAGCGGTTCGTGCCCGCGTATGCTGGCGACCTGGGCAGCCGCCTGCATTGCGCGCTCGTGTTGCATCCAACCTAGGGCGAAGAAGCTCAGCATCCAGCCGCAGGCAAGCCATGACAGCCATTGGCGCTGGGTTCGTGCTGCCGCAATAACGAATACCAGCAGCGGAATGGTGAACAGTGGGTCGACGATGGACATGGTATCCCATGCAACCCGTGCATCTGAGAACGGCCAAAACAGCTGAGTGCCATAGGAGGTGCAAGAATCCAACAGTCCGTGGGTGGCATAACCCATCAGACAGGCCAAGTAAGCCTGACCGGTAGAAAGACCCTGCAGTATTTTTATCCGGTTCGCGACCGCTCTCAGGGCAAGGAATACGAGCAACGCGCCAACGGGAATAAATACCAGCGAATGCGTAAATTGGCGGTGGAACTCTAGGAACAACAGCGGGTCGGCCGAGGACTGAAACAGCACGTCCAGGTCTGGCGCCATACCGCCCAGGGCACCGTACCAGGCGACGGTTGCCAGCGTTGTACGCCTTGCCGCGGTTTGCGCGAACGCCGCACCGACAACTCCCTGACTAACTGGATCCATAACACTCCCTTCAAATAGCCTGCATCGCGGGCGCGGCAGCACCATAGCGCCTTTGGTGGCCGCGCAAAAGTCGAGTGAGATCACAGGGGTTATGGCATGCTATTCACAGGGAGGAGATCCATGAGCCATTTCGATTACATCATTGTGGGCGCGGGCTCTGCAGGCTGCGTGCTTGCCAATCGCCTAAGCGCAAACCCAGATATTCGCGTGTGTTTGCTGGAGGCCGGCGGCAGCAACCGCTCGCCCTTACTCCACGTTCCCGCAGGCTGGGCAGCAACCTTTGGCAATTCAAAATTCGATTGGGGCTTTCAAACCGAGCCGGAGCCGGAGCTGAACAATCGGCAGGTCCTGTGGCCCCGGGGCAAGGCTCTTGGCGGCTCCAGCGCCATTAACGGCATGATTTATGTTCGTGGGGTGCCCTTGGACTTTGCGGCTTGGGAACAGGCCGGCGCGAAAGGCTGGTCTTGGGAAGAAGTTCTGCCCTACTACAAAAAGGCCGAAAAACAGCAGATTCATGTGGACGATATGCACGGCACCGATGGGCCGCTGCACGTGCAGGACGTGCGCGACAAACGCCCCATGGATGACGTTTTTATCCACGCCATGAATCAAGCAGGCATTCCCAGCAACCCAGATTTTAACGGCGTCGACCAAGCAGGCTGCGGTTACTACCAGTTCACGCAAAACAACGGCCGACGCTGGAGCACTGCCAGTGCCTACCTTAACCCGGTCCGTTCACGAACCAACCTTACCATCATCACCCACGCTCATGCCCAACGCGTGCTCTTTGAGAGCAAACGGGCTTGTGGCGTTGAGATCAGGCGACGCGGCAAGAACGAGACCATCCATGGCGCCCACATCATTCTCAGCGGCGGTGCGATTGCATCACCCCAACTGCTGGAAGTCTCGGGTGTGGGTGATGGCGAGCGTTTGCGCGACTTGGGCATCGACGTCGTACATCATGCCCCAGACGTGGGCGAGCACCTGCAAGATCATCTGCTATGCAAGGTGGTTTACGGCACTGAGCCTGAGCGCTCTATCAATCGGGAAGTACAGGGTCTCAATCTTGTGCCTGCTGCATTGAAGTGGTTTTTCTTGCGACAAGGACCGCTCACCACCGGATCAGCCCCGGTGGGCGCGTTTTGCTCTACGCGAGCAGGCCTAGAAGCCCCAGACGTGCAAATTCACTTCGCCTCCGGTGGGACTCTTTACAACAACGCCGGCAAAATTCAGGCCATGAAGGAACCGGCGATTACTGCCGTGGTGAACCAGTCCCGCCCTGAATCCCGTGGTTCAATTCACATCAAAAGCGCCAACATAGCTGACGCGCCGGCCATCAGCGCCAACTACCTCAGCTCACCTCTGGATCAAGACACGTTGCTCAAAGGTATGCGTATATTGCTCGACGTTTTTCAGCAGTCTGACCTGCGGCCTTACCTAAAACAGCGACTATCACCAAGCGAGAATATCGATGTGAACAATGATGACGACCTTATGGCCTATATCCGCAACGAGGCGAGCACGGTCTACCATCCCACCAGTACCTGCAGCATTGGCAAGGTCGTCGACCCAAACCTGCGTGTCATGGGTCTTGAGGGACTCTCGGTGATCGATGCATCGGTGATGCCCTACGTGGTCAGCGGCAACACCAACGCAGCGACCATTATGCTGGCGGAAAAAGGCGCCGACCTGCTCTTAGCGGCCAGAGCCTCATAAGAAAAAGCATGCTGACACTGTATAAAGCCCGCTCGGTTATCACCATGAATCCCTCCATGCCCCGGGCCTCGGCCGTACTGGTGCGCGATGGGAACATATTGGAAGTCGGCGAACCCGAACGTATGCAGCCTTGGTTAGAAGGCCAGCAATTTACGGTGGACGAGCAATTTGCGGACAAAATTATTTGCCCGGGCTTTATCGACCCGCACCTTCACCCAAGCATGGCAGCGGTATTACTGCCCATGGAGTTCATTACTGCCATGCGCTGGAAGCTGCCGTGGGGAGATGTTGAGCCGGTCACGGACCCCACCGCATTTGATACGCGCATGCAGGCCCTGCATCGCAGTAAGCCCGCCGAAGAACCACTGTTTATCTGGGGTTATCACCAGCTTTGGCATGGCGAGATGGACAAAGCCCGCATTCATCAAATCAGTGATCAGCGACCCATCATCGTTTGGCACCGCTCCTTTCACGAGCTGTATATGAACGACCCGGCCATGAGCATGGCGGGTATTGATCCCGCTCAAATCAAACCGGGTTTGCAGATCGATATCGACGAAGGCCATTTTTTTGAGGTGGGCCTGGGCTTTGCGATCAACCGACTGAATCCATGGATATTGGCACCGGAGAAATATGCTGAAGGGCTTAGACGCCTCAAACAGGTCGTCCATCACGGCGGTCACACCAGTATCGGCGACCTCGCCACGGGCATGTTTAACCTTGATGCAGAGGCCAAGGCCCTGACCGAACAACTCGAAGGGAACGACGTGCCCTTTCGCACGCGCCTTGTCGTACATGGCACCCGGCTAACCCAGGGCGGGCGGAAGCCCGAAGAAGGCCCGACCATGGCCGCCGACTTACTCAGACACAATAGTCATCGCCTCAGCTTTGGTCGTCATATTAAATTATTCAGTGACGGGGCTTTCTTCAGCCAGCTCGCCCAGATGCAGGAGCCAGGCTACATCGACGGTCACCATGGCGAATGGCTTGCCGCACCGGAAGAATTGGAAAGGCATATTCGCGCTTATTGGCATGCGGGGTATCAGATTCATGTGCATGTCACCGGCGATCTTGGTCTGGAGCTAACCCTGGATATTCTGCA
>JADHNQ010000141.1 GCA_016779425.1 Pseudomonadales bacterium
AGCCGCAGTTTCATGTGTGGTGCGACACCAAGCAAAACTGGGTCGACATACCAGACGGCGTGCCCGCGATGCCCGGCAATCCGGCCTAAGGCTCCACCAAGTAACGCCAAAATGGCGCCATAAATCGTAGGGCCGCAATCCATCTCATTGCGGACCCTAGTTCAGCTTTGCCCGCCTCAAAGCTACTTAATTTGCGTCTTCAGCAAACCCATCAGCTTATCGCCATATGGCGGTCTTAACCCCAGCTTCTCTGCTGGATTGAATGTCGCCTGTTTGAACACCGCCTTGGCGTGGGAAAAAGTACGGAATCCGTCTTCACCGTGGTAGGCGCCCATACCCGAAGGCCCAACGCCGCCGAATGGCAGATTCTCTTGAGCGACATGCATCACCACATCATTTAGTGTCACGCCGCCGGACGTCGTTTGGTTTAGCACCCGCTCGGTTTCTTGCTGATCGGTACCGAAGTAATAAAGCCCCAGCGGTCGGTCGTGACTGTTCACATAATCCAAAGTCTCATCAAACGAGTCGTAGGATTTGATAGGCATCACCGGACCGAAGATCTCCTCCTGCATAACAGCCGAATCCTCGGGTGGATCGATCAACAGCGTCGGGGCGATCTTATGTGCCGATTGCTGACGAAAGTCCTCATCGGCTGGATTAATCTCAACCACTTCAACACCGCGCTCCCGGGCTTCATCAACATAGCCATTAATGCGCTCGAAGTGCCGGGCGTTCACCACTGATGTGTAATCAGGATTATCCAGTAGCGTTGGATACATCTTGGCCACCGAACGCTTGCTCGACTCAACAAACTCCCCCATGCGATCTCGAGGCACGAAAACATAGTCCGGCGCCAAACAAATTTGCCCCGCGTTCATCATCTTGCCCGCCATCAAGGCATCAGTGGTCGGCGCCATGTCTGCCTTCGGCGAAATAATGACCGGCGATTTGCCACCTAGTTCGAGGGTTACGGGCACCAGGTTCTCCGAGGCCGCTCGCATCACATGTTTGGCGACCGACGTGGCCCCGGTAAAGAGCAAATGGTCAAAGGCCAGCCCAGAGAAGTCGGCGCCAGTTTGCGGCCCTCCAGTGATGACGGCGATTTCCTCCTCATCAAACTCTTCCGCAAAACCCGCCGCCATGGCGGCAGAGGTCGCTGGCGTATATTCACTGGGTTTGATCATGCAGCGGTTACCCGCTGACAGCACACCGGCTAAAGGCGTGAACGTCAGATTTACCGGAAAGTTCCAGGGACTTATCACGCCAACTACGCCTAGCGGTTGGTATTCAACCCATGCCTTAGCGCCCAACAAAGCTAAAATACCCGGCGTAACCTTGCGCTTATCTTTCTTCTGCCAGCGTTTGAGATTTTGTTGCGCGTGGCGCAGCGGCCCAACAGAGGAAGCAACGTCGGTGAACAGTGACTGGTGCTCACTGCGATGACCAAAGTCCTCGTTCATTGCCTGGACAAATGCATTTTGATGTTTCTTGACGACCTGTACGGCCCGTTCAAGACGATCCATGCGAGTTTCTGAGCTCACCACACCTTCTGCCAAGTAGGCAGCGCGCTGACGATCCAAAATGCTCTGCATTTGTGATTGCGATGTTTCTTCGTAGCTTTCACTCATTTTCTTCTCCCTAAATATTGGTTTGTCGGCCCTAGCTGATGGCCGGCGCACCCTCGTCAACATACTGATCTCGCAGCGCGCGCTTGAGCACCTTGCCGGTGGCATTGCGCGGCAGCGCTTGGATGAATTCAACACTGCTTGGCACTTTGAATTTTGCCAGATTTGCCAGGCAATGCCCGATCACCGCATCTGCATCAAGGCTTTGCCCTGGTTTGAGCACCAACACAGCCTTGCCGGTTTCACCCCAGCGTTCATCAGGTATGCCGATAATGGCGGCCTCAGCAACCTGCTCAAGTTGGTACAGGACATTTTCAACTTCAGCCGGATAAACGTTCTCGCCACCGGAGATGTACATGTCTTTCCATCGATCAACAATGTAGATAAAACCCTCTTCGTCAAATCGCGCTGCATCACCAGTTTTCAGCCAACCGTCAACAAAGGAGTCCGCGGTGGCTTGAGGTTTATTCCAATAACCCGGCGTGATGTTAGGCCCGCGAATCAACAGTTCACCGACTTCACCCCAGGGCAGTGTTTTACCGTCATCGTCGACGATCTTTACCTCGGTGTGCAGCAGGGCCTTACCCGCTGAACCAATTTTCCGCATGACATCTGCAGCATCGAGCATGGTGCCGCCGGGACTCGTCTCGGTCATACCCCAGCCTTGGATCAGCGGCACACCGCGATCAATCCAACCGCGCAGTATCGCCTCGGCGCAGGGAGCCCCGCCAACACCCGCGGTAACGATGCGGCTAAGGTCCGTGGCGGCGAAATCCGGGTGCTGCATCATGAACTGATAGGGCGCAGGCACTCCAAAGAAATGGGTCACGCCCATGCTCTCATCGCCAAGTACAGCCAGGGCGCGCCCAGGGTCGAAGTCTCGCATCAGCAGAAGACGTCCGCCTGCGTGCAGTATTGGATTCGCGTAACAATTCATGCCCCCCGTATGAAACAACGGCAGTACAACAAGCTGCACAGTATCCGCACTAATGCCCGCCGGAATACCAAGATTTACCGCATTATAAAAATTCATGCCGAAGGTGATCATGGCACCCTTGGGGTGACCGGTTGTACCCGACGTGTACATAATCATGGCGACATCGTCGTGAGTGCATTCAACGGCTTGATAGTCCCCAGCCATGGCAGCTTGGGCTTGCTTATAGGCGCAGGCCCCATCCTCGCTGTCGAGCCGCAAATGCGTAGGCAGACTGCACAGACTGATCAACTGCTCTGCTGCATCAGCAAAATTTGCATCGTAAATCAGCACCTTGGGAGCAGCGTCACCCAAAATATACTCAAGCTCTGGTACGGTCAGACGCCAGTTCAGTGGAATACAGATCGCGCCAATTTTCGAGCAGGCAAACTGAGCTTCGAACACCTCGGGGCAGTTTGGTGTAAGCAGGGTTACTCTATCGCCCTTGGCAACGCCCTGGGTTTGAAGCCACTGGGCAAGACGCGCAGCGCGATCATCAAGAGCGGCGTAAGTCACCTCTTCTGCTGTGTCTAGATCAACAATGGCGACTTTGTTTCCGCGCACACCTGCATGATATGCGGTCCAGTCGTAATACTTCGTGCCCATCTACTCCTCCCCATAACTTACCAAGGCAGAACAGTAACCCTTAGTGAATCCAATACAAAGCTTACGGGGTTCGCCCGGAAGCGCCCTTGGATACGAATTGCCCCTGGCTTGCTCTATATTGAATGCCCATCAGGAAAACCGTTGAGGCAGCAATGACATGAACGACACACGATTCGCCCTAGCGCCTTCACGAATGCAAGCCGTCTTGCTTTGTGTCTGTGTTCTGTTGACTGCACTCGCTGGTTGCGACACCGGCCCCACAACGAGGCAGCTACTGATCGAAAACATTCACGTCGTCGACCCAGTCAGTGGCCTGACCGAAAACCGCCAGGTCTTGGTCGAGGACGGGAGTATCGCCACCGTCGCAGACGCATCCGCACAATTGACCCTTAACACCCAGGTCGAGCGTTTTGATGGCCAGGGCCGCTATCTCATGCCCGGCCTGTGGGATATGCATGTGCACTTTATCTACGACCCGACCCTGACCCATAAAATGGCCGACCTGTTCTTGGATTACGGCATTACTAGCGTGCGCGATACCGGCGGTGATATTGCCCGGCTCGCTGATCTGCGCAGCGCCCTACCGGCGCCTAAGCCAAATATTTATATCTCCGGGCCTCTACTGGATGGAAAATTTGTTGTCTACGACGGTACAGACCCCAGCCGACCGCCCCTGGGCACCGGAGTTGCCGCGCCTGGCGCTGCGGACGAGACCGTGGCCGCCCTAAAAGAAGCGGGTGCCGACTTCATCAAAATCTACGAACTGGTTCAGCCAGAAACCTATGAGGCGCTTGCTGCCGCGGCAAGAAAAAGAGACCTGCCCATTGCATCTCACGTACCACTGATGATGACCGCGGACAGCGCCGGTCCCCTGGCGGATTCCATGGAGCACTTACGCAACATCGAGCTTGCCTGCGCCTCGAACTGGCAAGAGTTACTCGCCCAGCGACAATTACGGATACGCAACTTTACCGAAGGATTGGGGTATGCCCTGCGTGCGGGCTTACACAGCGATCAGCGCGTGCCGGCAATCAAGCGCTATGACGAGGCGCGCTGCAATACAGTACTGGATACTCTGACCTCGACCATCCAGGTACCAACCCTGCGACTCAACACCGTTTCGCATTTGCGGCCATTCGAACGCGAAGACTGGCCTGCTGCGCTCGCGCAACTGCCTGAAGCCACACAGATGGCTTGGCGAGCACGCATTGACAGCCTGCAGCGCGTCCAGCCTGTTGATCCGACGTTTTCACAGTGGAGCATATTTCTCATAGAACGCCTGCTGGCACGGGGTGTGCCCATAGGCGCGGGTACCGACACCCCCATCGGCTTGGGCATACCCGGCTACAGCCTGCACACGGAACTCGAGTTTTTGGTGCAAGGCGGCATGACGCCCCAGCAGGCCCTGTATGCTGCCACGGTCACACCCGCTGAGTTTTTCAACATGGCAAACAGCAGCGGGCGCGTAACCCAGGGAATGCGAGCTGACCTCGTGCTGTTACGAGACAATCCACTGACGGATATAAGGCACAGCCGCAGCGTGGAAGCCGTTATGCTCGCCGGCGAATGGGTGCGAAAGTAGGGACTGAGGCCTAAACGAATTTGCGAGTTGGCGGCCAGTTTTTGTGGGTAAGGCGGCAATTGGATCGGCGCTTCGAGGCGTTCACCACCCGCATGGATCGATTCATGATCTGGTCATTGCGCACTACGGTCTCGACCGGTGGCATTGTCATCGGGGCGCTAAAGGTCTGACTTTAAAGCTTCATCGAATCTCGCGCACTTGCCCGCTTTTGAGCGCCGCAAAGCCTGCGGGTTGATAGGTAATAATAATCGCGCGCCTAGGATTATCGCTCTCGTTAGGCCCAGAGCCATGCACAATATGCGGATCAAAAAATATTGCCGACCCGGCCGACGCCTCGATCGGTACCTGAGCCGTTTCATCTACACAATCCGGGTGTGTATAAAACCCTTGCAGCTGCCGTCCATCCTCACAGCCGGGCAAACAGCCTACTCGGTGACTGCCGTCAATAACGCGAAAGCATCCATTGCCGGCATTCGCGTCATCAAATAACACCATCACGTTGGGTAACTGCTGCACATGATCACAGTCATGTATCCAGTATGGGGCGTCCTGGTGCCAACCAAACCCTGATCCCACTCTCGGGTGCTTGAAATTAAGCTTGGCTGTCCAAAGCGCCAGATGCTGGCTCGGCACAAGCCGCCTCATGGGTTCACGAAGTCTCGGATCGTCGAGCAACTGATCGAAGACTGGCTCCACATCGTTCACGGGCTCCACCACGCGCAAACAATCCTGCGCTGCTGAGTGTTCAAACTGCACGGTGACATGTTTGAAATCCACAAAGCGATTTCCGTCCAAGCGATATTCTTTCGTTATCGATCCTACCGTAGCGCCAGAGATTTTTTCCAACAGTTGTGCTTCGACTCGCTGGGCGGCTTCACGAAAGACGAGGCACTCTTTTGCGGAGAAGATGCCATATCTGACGAAAAATCCTCGCCGCTGGTACTCGGTCATTTCTGTATCTGTTAACACCACGCCTGTTGCTCAGCTATCCAATATAAGGGCCCTATCGAAAGCGATTCGCGTCGAAGCTGCAACCCGCGGAACCGGGTCCAATTGTTACGAATCATTTCGCATTTAGGGGCGACACCTACCGCTCGTCTCCTGCATGCAACGCCTTGTCAATCCAACACTGATTTTTGTAACACAGTTAGCACAGTGCGCTCAGGGGAGCGCTTGTGACTGCAGGTTCTCCGCAAATAATGATCCGTCGCCTTGGGTGACAAACACAAAATAAGAGAGGGGAGATCATGCGTAAAGCACTCTTATGCAGGGCTGGTATTGCTACCGGTTTAGGCTTGCTGACCGTACTTGGCGCGTCGAGCGTTCAAGCCGAAGGGCGGCAAATTGAAGAGGTGATTGTCACCGCGGAGCGTCAGGAAGCGTCAATTCAAGACACTTCTATTTCGATCACTGC
>JADHNQ010000142.1 GCA_016779425.1 Pseudomonadales bacterium
GCAGGCCGGTGTTAGACTGAAACGTCAAGAGGAGATCTCCATATGTCAGCGGAATTTGGTCACACCCCACCAGTCGCAATATCCGATGATCAGCGCGAAGAATATCTGCAGTTCGCGTGCTCTGCTGTGCGCGCCGCGGGTCGGGTGATATTGCCGCACTTTCGCTCCGGCGTTCAGGTTACCAACAAGCTCGACAACGGTGGCTTTGACCCTGTGACCTTAGCGGATCAGGCCGGAGAGCGAGTCATTCGCGAGGCCATCGGACTCGCCTACCCAGAGCACGGCATATTTGGCGAGGAGTATGGTTTCAAAGCCGGCAATGGGCTGACCTGGGTCATAGATCCCATTGACGGCACCCGGGCATTCATGACGGGCATGCTGCATTGGGGTGTGTTGTTAGCCCTATTCGATGGCGAATCACCAGTCATAGGCGCCATGTATCAGCCCTATACCGACGAATTGTTCAGCGGTGATGGCGCTTCTGCTTGGCTCGAGCGTGGCGGAAACCGTCAGGCTCTGACGACAAGCCGCTGTGAAACTGTTGCCAGTGCCAGCCTTTCCACGACGGGAATTGAATGGCTGGAAGCGCAGCAGCAAGAGCAATTCAAGCGACTGAGCCGCGCGAGCAAACTCACAAAAGTCGGCGGCGACTGCTACCTCTTCGGAATGTTGGCCATGGGAACGCTCGACTTGGGCGTTGAAGCGCGACTAAAGCCCTACGATATTCAGGCGCTGATTCCCATCGTGAAAGGTGCGGGCGGGGTCATTACCAGCTGGGACGGCGGTAATCCGAGCTTGGGTGGTACCGTGCTGGCATCGGCGACACCGGCGTTGCATACCCAGGCGATGGCATTGCTGCGAGGGAGCTAGAGGCCGTCGAGGCCGCCCGAACCGATCTTTTGAAGGGTGTCTACCAACAGTTTGCGTTCGGCGATTTTGACCCGCTGCTCTATGGCATCCACATCATCACCGGTCAGAACCGGCACCTGAATTTGCGCGATGACCGGGCCAGTGTCGTACTCGCGACCCACTAGGTGCAGGGTCGCGCCGGTCACGCTAACGTTAGCGGCCTTTACGGCTTCGTGTACCTTGCGCCCAAAAAAGCCTTGGCCGCCAAAGTCTGGTAGCAGGGCGGGATGGGTGTTGATAATGCGTCCCGAAAACTGACCTAGAATCGCCTCGCCCATCTTTTTCATATAGCCCAGCAGCAGTACCCAATCCGCCTTGGCATCGGTGAGTGCGTTGGCGATGGCGCGATTCGCGGTGTCCTCACAGCCGTGAGTCTTGGCGCTGATATGCCGAGTTTCGATATTTGCTGCAGCTGCTCGGCGCAGCGCGCCGGACTTGCTGTTATTGCTGACCACGAGCACAACCTCGGCATCTAAGGATTGGGCTGCGCAGGCGTCGATCAGAGCTTGGAGTGTGGAACCTTCGTGAGATGCCAGAACCGCCAATCGCATCATTCGGCGATCCGAAAGATCGCATGATGTTCAATGTCCACTGCCACTTTGTCGCCGCGCCAAAAGGTCAGATGAATGGCGATGAACTGATGCCCCTTACGCTCGGATCGATCCGTTACGACGCTGCGCAGGACAACCTCGTCTGCTACCAGCAAAGCCGAGCGGTGGGTGATTTTCGATTTCACGTGAATCCAGGCCGGCATCAAGTATTCCTGCATCAAGGCTTGGTTGGCCAGCGACAGCAGGTAATGGGGATGAATATGATCTTGATACAGCGCATCGTCATCCGCGATTTCGTCGCAGTACCGCTGGTTTTCTTCAAGGCTGAGCTGGATGGCCCAGGGGGAGAACACTTCGCCAACGCGGACGTTTTCCCAAGCGATATCGGGCCTTCCCGGTACCTTAATATCGCCCAACAGGCCAAGCTCGCCGGGTTCGTTAGAAATCTCCTCTGGCGAGCGTGTGGCAATAATCGAAACGAGCTCACCGCGCTGATTCGTCGCGACCACATCCTCGCCAACCCCCGGCCATTCGATTGCGAGCGCGTCACCATGATACGAGGGCTTGATCAGCCGCACTTCTACACAACTGTCGTTTAGCCAAGAGGATCCATGATGATCGACCAAGGGTTTAATCAAATGACCGTATATGGCCACCCCCGGTACCAGTGCCCCCTGAAATCCGTAGCGGTTTGCCATTTCATCGCTGTGCATGCGATTTTCGCTATCGGTGCTGAAGTTGCGGGCGACGACGTGATACGCGGCCATGGCGAAATCCTTAATTTACGGGACTGACAAATAGACGAGTGATTGTCCCTTGATCAAGGGTGCTTATCCATAGGCTTGGGTCGGCAACCAAGTCACGATGGCCTGCCAGTTGAAGATAATCAGCATGCCGATCACCTGAAGCACAATAAAGGGCACCACGCCTCTATAAATGGTGGTGACTCGTATGCCCTCTGGGGCCACCCCCTTAAGATAAAAAATCGCAAACCCCACAGGCGGCGTCAGAAAACTGGTCTGCAAACAAACAGCGAACAAAATCGTAAACCACACCGGATCGAAGCCAAGATTAGCCACGACGGGAGCCACCAGAGGTAGCACGATGAGAGTGAGCTCAATCCAATCCAAAAAGAAGCCCAATAAAAACGTGGCGAACAAAATGGCGATGATAATGCCGGTGGGCTCAAAAGGTAGAGACAGGAGCGCACCCTCAATCAGCTCGTCTCCGCCAAGCCCCCGCAGCACTAAGGAAAACGCCGTAGCACCCAGCAGTACGCCAAAAATATAGGCCGTCGTCTTAGTGGTCTCCTGCAGAACCTCGCGCATCACCCCCGCAGACATTTGTTTCTTGATAATCGCCAGCAGCAACGCTCCGGCGGCGCCGACGCCTGCAGCCTCAGTGGGGGTAGCGAGCCCCATGAAAATGCTGCCCAGTACCGCCAGTATTAGAAAAGCAGGGGGCAAGATCGCTAGAAAAAGCTCCTTGATAGCGGACCAGTCGAAGGGTTCTGTGGGTGCCGCAGGGGCTCGGTGGGGCTGCAGAGCGCCCACCAGCAGTAGATAAGCGATGTATAGGCCCCCGAGCAGAGCACCTGGGAAGACCGCGCCCAAAAACAAGTCACCAACGCTCATCGCCATGCGATCTGCCATCAGCACCAGCATGATGCTGGGCGGAATCAAGATGCCTAGAGTCCCAACCGCACAGACCGTGCCCGTGGCCAACGATTTGTCGTAACCCTGCTGCAGCATGGCGGGCAGTCCGAGCAGCGCAAGCAGTACAACTGATGCACCAATGATGCCGGTGGTGGCAGCCAGCAGCAGGCCGATGACGGTAACGGTAATGGCAAGGCCGCCGCGCAGGCTGCCAAACAGGCGAGCGAAACTACTCATCAACTGATTGGCGATACCAGATCGATCGAGCAGCAGGCCCATGAGTATGAACATGGGAAGGGCTACCATCACCCAATTCTCCATGACATTCCAAATACGCTCGACGGTCAGGGAGGTGTAGTCCCAGTCCATACCGGTGGCAAGCTGAAAGTCCGCCTCGGCAATTACCGCCAATGCGCTGAAGACGATGGCAAGTCCGCCCAGTAGCCATGCTACGGGGAAACCCGTGAAAACTAGCGCGATGAAGCTGACGAACATGCCGATGGCCAGAATTTCATTGGCCGGCATGAGCATCTCCTTGTGCAGCACTGGGCGTCTCTAGAAAGAGAAAGTGCCATACCCTCAATAGGCGGGAAGTCACCGTTAACAGCAGCAGTCCAAATCCCAGGGGCAGTGTCGCCTTGATCAGCCAGCGCAGCGGCAAACCGCCCGGCGATGCGGATACCTCCGCCACTGCATAAGACGATGCCACGAAGGGCATGCTGTAAATTAATATCAGGGCGATGAAGGGAAGCAGCAGCAAAACGATGCCGTAGAGCTCAATCCATGCCCTTGTGCGATGACTGAAATGCTCGTGCAGCACATCGACGCGTATGTGGGCATCGGCTTGGTAGGCATAGCCAAGGCCCAGCAAAAATCCGACGGAATACAGGTGCCACTGCAACTCTTCGAGCTCGATGCGGCCTTCGTTGAGGACATAGCGCATGAGTACGTTTATGACGATCACCCCCAGCAGCAGGAGCCATACGTAGGAAACACCTCGGCCAATATGATCCGCCAGGCGGTCTAAGCGCCGAGACCAGATGGTGTTGGGTAAATAGTCCTTATCGTTCAACGGAGTCTCTAGAAGTCTCGAGGCAAATAGGCACGCGATTTCCACTCGGCATACTGCTCGCGAAAGGCACGCTGGGAGGCCAAGATCTCGGCAAAGTCTGCATCCTTCGCGGCTTCTTCTTCAAGAATCTGATCCGATACCCTGTTTAATTCCCGCAGCAAGGCCTCGGGTAAAATCTCTGCCGACACTCCGATCTCTGCAAAACCTTGGATGACTTCACCCTGTAAGGCTTCGGCTTGCGCTAGGTTTCGCGTAACCGCGGCGGTGCAGCCAAGGTTGAGCATCGCCTGGTCTGCCGCGTTTAATGACCTCCAAATGTCAAGGTTCACTACTAGGTGCGATGACGTGAACGGCTGATGCCAGCCGGGGTAATAGTTATAGGGTGCCACCCGATTAAAGCCTAGAGCCTGATCAACCACAGGCAGCGCAAATTCCGTCGCGTCAATGGCACCTTTTTCCAGAGCCTGAAAGATTTCTCCACCGGGCAACATGGTGACGCTGGCTCCGAGGCGTTCGATCACGCGCCCGCCTAGGCCCGCGAAGCGAATTTTGAGACCCTGTACATCTTCCAGTGAGTCGATGCGGCGGCGAAACCAGCCTGCCGTCTCAGGACCTGTCACACCGCAGTAAATGGGATGCAGGTTGTAGCGGACATAGAGCGACTCAGTCAGCTCGCGCCCGCCACCGTGGTACCACCATGCACTGTACTCCCATGGCTCCATGCCAAAGGGCACGGCTGCAATGAGCGGCGAAGCGGGAATTTTGCCTTGGTCATAGCCCAGCCAGGTATAGCCTGCGGGCACCTTGCCGTCGCGCACTGCATCGGTAATGGAGAAGGCAGGCACAATCTCACCAGGCTCAAACACTTGCAGGTCAATCGCCCCACCGCTTGCCTCACGAATTGCGTCAGTTAAATAAACTGGGTTTTCGCCCAGCACGGGCATCGTGGTTTGAAAAACGATGGGTAGCCGCCACTTGATGCGCGCGGGCTGCTTGTCGCTATCGCTTCGTGACAGCTCATAGGCAGGTGCGTGCACTGGCCTGATCGCCAGGGAACCGATGATGCCCACGACAAAGGACACCATAACGGCGAAGAGGGCAGCGCGATTGCTGATGCGTTTGCCGTCAGATGTGGTCACAAACTCTCTCCCAAAGTTGGTGTGGTCGGCTTGCCCGAAGCGGGTAGCGATTGTGAGAAGCAAGGGTCCTACATGCAAGGCATGCGTCAAAATGCACGAAAGCTTTTTCCACGTCACAAACACAATTACCGCTATAGATTGCATCGGCTGACGAGAAAAGGGTCTTGCCCACAGGGAATGTATTGCTTGTGAGTTATTCCTTTTTTCGAAATTAGGCGCGCTGGTAACTTGCCGCCGCCGTAACGGGAGTCGGCGCGTCTGTCGCCATTCTCTAGCTTTGCAAGTTTCAGGGCTTGGCAAATGCTGAATTTCAGACCAATCAAAATTGGGGGCTTTATGCAGATCGGAGTACCGAAAGAAACCTGGCCAGGCGAGGTTCGCGCCGCCATGGTTCCCGCCAACGCGAGCAAATTGATCAATCAGGGTTTCACTGTTGCGGTACAAAGCGGCCTAGGTTCGGCATCTGGTTACTCCGATGCAGAATACGCAGAGGCCGGTGCGACAGTTAGCGATGATCGCGCATCTCTCTTGGCGGGGTCAGACATCGTGATGGCGGTGAGAAAGCCAGACGCCGCGGATGTCAGCTCACTGAAAAAAGGTGCGCTATACGTGAGCTTTTTGGACCCCTTCAACGAAAAGCCACTGGTAGAGAGCATTGCGGCCCAGGGGGCGACTGCAATCTCCATGGAAATGGTGCCTCGCAGCACGCGAGCGCAGAAGATGGATGCGCTCTCATCCCAGGCAAACCTGGCGGGCTATGTCACGGTGATTCAGGCTTCGTTCCATCTCCCTAAGATCATGCCCATGATGATGACACCATCAGGCACCATCTCGCCGGCGCGCGTTTTCGTGATTGGTGCAGGTGT
>JADHNQ010000143.1 GCA_016779425.1 Pseudomonadales bacterium
AGCCTCGCGGCGATGATCTATGCCGTAACTACCTTCGTCGAGGAAAATCCTAACCACCCCGGGACCATCAGCTTTCTGATCACCAGCGATGAGGAAGGTGAAGCTGTTCATGGCACCCGCCACGCCATTACCCAACTCGCCCGGCGCGGTATAAAACCTGACTTCTGCGTGGTTGGCGAGCCTAGCTCAAGTCATCATCTTGGCGATGTGGTGCGGTGCGGAAGACGTGGCTCCCTTAATGGTCTGGTCACGATCAAGGGCGTTCAGGGTCACGTGGCCTATCCAGAAATGGTGACCAATCCGATCCATACCGCGGCACCCGCGCTGGACGCGCTTGCTCGGGAAATCTGGGATGACGGCAATGCCTACTACCCGCCTTCGAGCCTGCAGATCTCGAACATTCAGTCTGGCACTGGGGCGACCAATGTTGTGCCGGGCGAGCTTAAAGCATGGTTCAATATTCGATTCAATACCGAGCATAGTGACGCGGAGTTACGCCAGCGCATTGAGGAAATCATCCATCAACATACCCTGGATGCCACTTTTGAGTGGCAGCTCTCCGGGCCACCATTTCTCACCGAAACTGGCGCTCTGACTCAGGCGGTGCAGGAGGCGATTAGGCAAGAGACCAAACTTGATGCGGAGCTTTCAACATCTGGCGGTACGTCAGACGGAAGGTTTATTTCGCCTTGGGATGGATCGGGACAGGCCAAAGTTGAGGTTGTCGAGTTAGGCCCAATCAACGCCACCATTCACAAAGTCGACGAGTGCGTACGCGTTGACGACTTAGAACCCCTGGCGCGCATTTATCGAAACATTGCAGAACGTTTGCTCATAAACTGATGCGAACTCGATACAGCGTTCTTCTGCTCGGACTAGCCGCCGTCCTCTGGGTAGTCGTCAACCTTCCCGCGAGCATGCTGCGCTACGTGATCGCCCCTTCCTTTGGCACGTTAATTACGCCAACCGGCACGCTGTGGCGAGGGTCAAGTCAATTCGTGACTCCCCTGGGTGTACAGGCCAAGCTGCAATGGGATACCACCCTATGGCGTCCGGGTGCGAATTTCGCGCTCATCGACGCGAAGACCTCGATACAGGGAAGGCTGGAGCCATCGCTGAGCAACATCCATGCCTCCCTATCGGGGCAGCTGGACGCACGGACATTGGCGCCCTTACTGGCACAGTACGATTTATTTGTCCCTGGTATCTTTGATCTGCAACCCACGAACCTTCATTTTAGTGCTGGCAGATTGACCATGCTGTCGTCTAGTCAGCTACAGTGGAGTGGCGGACAGGTTCGCTACATCCTCGCCAATAGGCGCTACGACGCGCTTATGCCACCTTTGTTCGCGTCGATAACAGCGCGAGATGATGGAGCCCTCGAGGCAAATGTGACTCTTGCTTCAGCGGACGCGGCGCCGTTACTGATTTTGCGTTTGAACCCCAGCGGCAGCATTTACCTTGGTGTGACCCGAGGGATGCTGCGCTTGGCCAACTACCCCTGGACGGGAAACGAAGCGGAGACGGAATTGATCTTTGAAGTAGAACGAGGTCTTGCGCAACCCCCCACGTAAGCATCGCGTCTGCATTGGAAATCCGCAGCAATGGCATCACAATAATGTCATCAGAATGATAAATACTTTTAATCGACGCGCGTGGTGCAGACCGTCACATGTTGCAACAACTTCAACCTTGGCTCCCCAGATTCCTGATCTTGTCCCAGTGGCTTTTCGGTCTAGGCATCGCCTACGCCATCGCAAGCACGGGCTTGGTCCTTTTGGGTGACGGCGTCGCAACGTCAGAAACGCCATCGCAGGCCAACCCATCACCTCAAATCACAGGCCAGATGCCACCCGCGCCCTCCCTTACCGCTCTCGCCCAGCGAAATCTGTTTGGTCGATCCACTGCCGACGGTGCTGCGAACGCCAGTACACCCACCACCCCTACCCGCCTCCCACTCACTCTGAAGGCAGTATTTGTAAGCACAAACCCAGCACAGTCCACTGCGATTATTTCCCAGCGCGGGGGTGCGGGTAAGCTATACAGTGTCGGCGACACGGTTCCCGGTAGTGCGCGATTGGCAGAGATTGAGGCCACGAGAGTTATTTTGCGGCGGGCAGGCGTAAGGGAAGAACTGGCCTTCAAGTCAGAGTTCAAGGCTAAGGAGAGTGTTCAAGAAACGCCTCTGCGCCAACAAGCCCGTTCTCCGTCGCCTTCGTCTCTGGCCGAGGACACAGAGTCCAGTGCAATCGCGCAGTTAAATGTCCAACTCGCACAAAACCCAGACGAAACCCTGCGCAAGATGGGTGTTAGTCAACGCAGCGAAGGGGGATACCGCATTGGCGATACCGCTAACCAGCCCTTTCTGGCACAGTCAGGCCTGCAGCCAGGGGATGTGGTGCTATCCGTGAATGGCCGACCGTTGGGCGATATTAACGTTGACCGGTTGGCCCTCACGAATCTTGCCAATGCAGGCAGTGTGCGCGTTGAGCTATTACGTAATGGCCAAACCCTGACAATTACGACACGCATTCCGCAGTCATTTCGCTAACAACCGAGTTTTCTTGTTATGACCCTTCAGCTATCCAATAGAACAGGTCTCCGGCTTGCCGCTCTCTGCGGCACCGCTCTTCTTGGTTTGATGACACTGGTGGCCACAATGCCCGCCACTGCTCAAAGCGATTCACCAAAAAACGAGCAGTCCTGGCAAATGGCAACTCGTAACGCTGATATCCAAGAGTTTGTCGCCCAGGTGGCGAAAATTACCGGTAAAACCTTTGTAGTGGACCCCAAGCTGAATGGTCAGGTGAATGTGATCTCTGAAACCCCCTTAGGCAAGGAAGGGGTATATGAACTATTTCTCAGCGTGCTGCGGCTACAAAACTACACCGCAGTGCCCTCTGGCGACGTAATTCGAATTCAGCAAAGCGCTACCGGCAAGCAGACTCCTGGTGCGCCGGGTGGTGCCGAAAATGCCGCCCCAGAGGAACTCGTCACGGAAATCATCGCGGTACAGAACGTCAAGTCCGAAGAACTCCTCAAGATTTTGCGACCACTCATCCCGCAGTACGGTCACATCGGCAGCGTCAGCCAACCCAATGTCATCATCCTGTCGGACCATGCCGACAATATCGTTCGGCTGAAAGAAATCATTGCCGACATCGATGTTGCACAGACCAACGACATTGTGATGGTGCCGCTTAAAGAAGCCTGGGTAGGCAATGTGGTAGACATTCTGCAAAAGGTCGCGCCTGATCAGCTTGGCCCGAACGCCCAAGGTCCTCAGCGCGTGCAAATCATTGCCAATGAACGCAACAACTCTCTGGTCCTACGAGGACAGAGCGGATCCATTGCCGAATTGATTCAGATCATTGAGAAGCTCGATCGCCCAACGACAACGAGTGATGCAACCCAGGTTGTTATGCTGAACCACGGTGATGCAGAGAATATCGCGGGCATTCTCGACAGTTTAGTTGGCCAGAACGAGGAGCGCGAAGGCTCCAATCAAGGCGGCGCAATCACGATACAGCCGGATAAGAGCCTTAATGCGATTGTCGTGCGAGCCGATCCGACTGCCATGAACGAAATTCTCAGTATTGTGCAGCGTTTGGATACTTCCCGCGCCCAGGTACTTATTGAGGCGGCAATTGTCGAGATCACGCTTTCCGACAATCTCAGCGCTGGAGTTGAACTTGCCGGAGCAGACGCACGAGGCAAGAGTGTGCCCCTTGTATCAACGGCACTCGGTGGCGGCTTAGCCAGCCTACTGGCCAACCTTGGCGGAGCTGATGGAACTCTAAATCAAAATGTCCTGAGCAGCCTGGGCGCGATCAACCAACCAACTGTTGCCGCGGCTAAAATCGATTTGGACGGCATCTCCTTTGGCGCGGTCATAACCGCGCTGGCAAATATGGAAAATGCCAATCTGCTCTCTACACCCAGCATCGTGACCCTGGATAACACCGAGGCCAAAATCCTCGTGGGCCAAGAGGTACCGTTCAGGTCAGGGTCTTTTACCACTTCCACGGATGGCGCCAATAATCCCTTCACCACGGTAACGCGCGAAGACGTCGGTATTGAGCTGACCGTTACGCCACATGTATATGACAACCGCGAGGTTCGCATGGAGGTTGCCCAGAATATTTCCAACGTGCTGAGCAATACGGTCAGCAACTCGACCTTTGCCGATGTCGTCACATCCAAACGCTCGATTGAAACCACGGTGATCGCAACGTCTGGAGAGACCATCATTCTAGGCGGCTTGATACAGGACGATGTAACAGATACCAACAGGCGGGTTCCCGTGCTCAGCAGCATTCCAATCGCAGGAAATCTGTTTAAGTCAAAAACCCAGCGCCAGACCAAAACAAACCTAGTGGTTTTTATCCGGCCTACCGTGATCGCGAACAGCGATGATGGTCAGACCATTACCGATCAACGGCTGGAAGGTATTTGGGAAGTAGGCGGCGCAGAAGGCAGCACATTGACCGCCGACGATCTCTTCAAGGGTAAGACTCCCCGGGAATGACGTATGCTCCCCAGCGGATCAGGGGAATATGAGTACAAAGAAACCATCAACGCAATGGCGGCAATCAAATCGGTCGCTGTGGCGCCGAATAACCACTGCGGGCATTGAGCCTACTCTCAGCGGCGAGCATATTTTTTGCGCCGGGTCGCAGGATTCCGATCAGACGGTGGCTGCCTCTCTTGCGCAATCGTCTCGCATCATATTTGTGCAGCCATTGCAGTCCTTGGCCGATGCCCTCATCGTCGAAAAGTCTGTCGAGCTGATACGCGGGACACAGCAAAGCAGTTGGCCCAACTCGCCTTTCGAGCCGATGGGCGTCGAGTCGTGGCAGATGTCGAGCAGCTTGCTCTCGTTAGCCAAGGGCGTGGCCGGTCGAATGACTATGCGCGGTATTCCAACCGCACTGAGCACATTGCTTGAGGTGCCTGAATCAGCGCGTCAAGAGATTATCCTCGTGCCCGTCTGTGTTTTCTGGGGTCGCTCCCTCTCTGCCAAGGACAGCTTCATCCGAGCGCTGACGTCCGATCAGCGCCAGGCTACCGCAGGCTTTAAACGTCTGCTCGGTCTGATATTTAACCGAGGCGATGTGCATGTTTGCTTTGGCAATCCGATCCCCCTACAGGGTTTAGCAAACCATGACCGAGGCATCGACTATGCGCGCAGGCGCGCAGCCCGTCTGCTGCGTATGCGCTTCAAAGCCATGCAATTTGTGACTTTGGGGCCCGACCACTCCCATCGACGTACGCTACTGAATCAAATTGTCAACGCCCCGAGAATCAGAAAGACAATTCAAACCATTGATGCTGCGCAATCTCGCAGCAAGCCTGGCCGCCAAACAAGACTCAGTCAAAAAGCCTATCGGATGGCGAAGACTATCGCGTCAGACCTCACCTACAGCACCATTCGTCTGTTTTTGATTTTTCTCACGTGGTTCTGGAAACGCATTTACAGCGGCGTCAATATTCGCGGCCTAGATCGTGTTCGAGATCTTAACGATACCCACACGCTTATCTATGTACCGACGCATCGCAGTCATATTGATTATCTCGTGCTCAGTTACCTGCTATACACCAAGGGCATCATGCTGCCGCATATTGCAGCTGGCGATAATCTGAACCTTCCCGTCGTCGGTCGCCTATTGCGTCAGGGCGGTGCCTTTTTTATGCGCCGAAGCTTTCGCGACGACCCGCTGTATACGGCGGTTTTTGAAGAGTACCTGTACCGGGTTCTATCAGCTGGTCACAGCATCGAGTTCTTTCCTGAGGGCGGCCGAAGCCGCAGTGGAAGGCTGTTAACACCCAAATACGGGCTCCTGAAACTGTGTTTGGAACATCAGCAGCGCGGTTTAACCAAGCCCCTTGCCTTCGTGCCCATCTATTTTGGTTACGAGAAAGTGGTCGAGGGAGGCAGCTATCTGAGGGAACTGCGCGGCAGTGCGAAACAACGAGAGCGGCTATCTGACCTGATTACCAACATTAACGTCGTTCGACAAAATTTTGGCACCCTGCAAGTCAATGTCGCGCCGCCCATCAAGCTCGACGAGTGGCTGAGCGATCATCATGAACAGCCGGCCTCGAGTGATGAAAAGGTGATCGCCTTAGGGCAATCC
>JADHNQ010000144.1 GCA_016779425.1 Pseudomonadales bacterium
TGATGCTCGATGTACTCGACCCGCACCCCGAGCGCCTCGTCCAGCAGAGTGCGGGCCATCGCCCTAAAGCCGTGGGGGGTCATCTGTTCATTTGTGTAGCCCATCGTGCGCAGAGCAACCCGAATACCATTTTCCGAAAGAGGCCTGCCCTGTTTGCGCGCCGAGGGGAAGACATACCTTCCATGACCGGTAAACGGCCTGATCTCTTCCAGGATCGACAGCGCCTGGGTTGACAGCGGGACAATGTGATCGCGGCCCATCTTCATCTTTGCCGCACCGACAGTCCAAATTGAAGCGGGTAGGTCGATCTCAGACCACTCCATGTGCCTTATCTCGCCAGGCCTTGCCAATAAGAGCGGACTGATTCTTAGTGCTGCCATAACAACAGGCGTGGCTCGATACGCATCTATAGCGACCATTAAGCGACCTACTTCTTCTGGGCTAGTAAGTGCCGCGTAATGTCTCGTTTTTACGCTTTTAAGAGCTCCTTTGAGGTCAGCCGCTACATCTCTATCAATGCGTCCTGTAGCAATAGCGTATCTCGCAATCTGGCCAAAGAGCTGGCGTGCGCGATGAGCACTGTCGATGAGCCCTGCGGATTCCGCCCTGCGAAGCACGGCAAGCAGCTCTACAGCAGTGATCTCCGACAACGGCCGATTGCCTAGATATGGCAATAAATGTCGAGCGAGGGTCGCTTTGGTGCGTTTCTGATGGGAAGCCGATTTATCTTCAATGTTAGTTGCCATCCACTCGGCCGATATCGCGCTCAAGCTGGATGCTTCTGCCAGCAGCTTTGCCGCCTTGTTCAAACGCTTTTGCTCGCTTGGGTTTATACCCTGCCGAAGCAGCGTCTTCGCTTCTGTCGCCTTCTCGCGGGCCTCCCGCAGAGAAACCGCTGGATAAACGCCGAGACTAAGCTTGCGTTCTTTGCCACCAAATCGAAACTTTAGCTTCCAGTATCTGCCCCCATTCGTGCGGACTAGCAGGTAAAGCCCTTCGCCTGCGGCTAATTTGTAGTCTTTATCTTTTGGCTTAGCTGCGCGTGCTTTAGCATCGGTTAACACGAAAAGGCCCCCAATATTAAGCCCTATACAAAATGAGCCCCCACAAAGGCCCCCACTTCGAGTGAGACTCGATGATAACTGGTGATGTGTTTTAATGCACTGAAAGAGCCGAAGCACTTGTTTTAGTCGGGTTTATCGAGCAGGACAAAGTCTGGCGAGACGCTTTGATTCGAGAAAGTGGTGGGTCGTCTGGGGTTCGAACCCAGGACCAACGGGTTAAAAGCCCGGTGCTCTACCAGCTGAGCTAACGACCCATAGACTCGAAAGCGCGGCGCATTGTAGTCACCCGAGTAGGGTGAAACAAGGGTTTATGCCTTACCTTCAGCGTATCGAGTCGGATCGGGAATGCCGGCATTGGCAAAGCCCTCGCGACGCAAGTAACAAGAGTCACAGACCCCGCAGGCAGCACCTGTGTCGTCGGCTTGATAGCATGAAACTGTCAACGAATAGTCGACGCCGAGCGCTGTTCCTTGCTGAACAATCTCTGCCTTCGTCAGATCAATCAACGGCGCATGTACGGTGAGCCTTTGCTGCTCTACACCCGCTCGGGTCGCAAGATTGGCCATATGCTCGTAGGCATTAATGAATGCTGGTCGACAGTCTGGGTATCCAGAATAGTCCACGGCGTTCACACCCACAAAAATGTCACAGGCCTCAAGCACCTCGCTCCATGCCAGCGCTAAGGACAAAAATACGGTGTTACGGGCCGGCACATAGGTAATCGGGATCGATTCCACACTGGTATTTGCCTCGGGAACATCAATGGCCTCGTCGGTCAAAGCTGAGCCACCAAACTGGCTCAGATCAATGCTAACGATACGGTGTTCTTCAACCCCAGCTCTTGCTGCTACATTCTTCGCGGCATTCAGTTCTGCACTATGGCGTTGCCCATAATCGAAACTCACGGCATAGCAGGCGAAGCCCTGGGCCTTAGCCATGGCAAGCACGGTGGCAGAGTCCAACCCGCCAGATAGGAGTATTACGGCTTTTTTCATGGTTTTGCTCAACAGCTGTTTTTCTCTGTCTCGGCCATGGGTCGATACATATCGCTAGCGTCCGGGTACATCGCCCCACAACAATTTGTGCATTTGCATCTGCATGCGCACCGGCAGCCGGTCGGCTACTATCCAGTCTGCCAGATCGCGAGGGGGTAACTCGTGATGGCTCGGCGAGAACAGCACATCGGCAACGCGTTCATATAGGCCATGCTCATCGCACCTCATCCGCGCCCAGTCGTAATCCGCTCGGCTGCAGATAACAAACTTAACTTGATCCTGCGGATTCAGATACGCCAGGTTTAACCACAGATTTCGGTGAGACTCCTTGGAGTCTGGGGTCTTGAGGTCCAGAACCTTAACCACCTCGGCAGGCACATGCTCAACACTCAGAGCGCCGCTGGTTTCCACCGACACGGAGAAAGAGGCATCAACTAAGCGCTGCATGAGCTGCAAGACATTGGGTTGCGCCAGGGGTTCACCGCCGGTGACCGTGACATGGCGAACACCAAGGTCATCAACCTTAGTCATTATGTCGTCCAATGGCATTTGGGTGCCGCCAGAAAACGCATATGCGCTATCGCAGTATTGGCAGCGTAATGGACAGCCCGTTAGGCGCACGAATACCGTTGGCCGCCCTACGGTATTCGCTTCACCCTGCAGCGACAGAAAGATCTCGGTGATTCTCAGATCAGGCATGAGTGCAGACAATTCCCGATAGCGGAGCCACTTACTCCATTTCTGCCAAATATCGTTTGGCCAATGCGCCTGCCGAACTCTGGGGGAAGTTGGTTTGAACCTGGTTCAGGTAGCGTTTGGATTCGCTTTCGTCACCCAGCTGAAAGTACAGCACACCAAGTTTGTATAGCGCATCGGGCACCTTCTGATGGTCTGGATATAAGCGTATGACCTGCACAAAGTTCTGGCGAGCCGGCTCCATATTGCTGGTGGCTAGATGCAATTCGCCCAGCCAATAAAAGGCATTGGGCGTATATTGA
Source organism: Pseudomonadales bacterium (assembly GCA_016779425.1). Taxonomy (GTDB): domain Bacteria; phylum Pseudomonadota; class Gammaproteobacteria; order Pseudomonadales; family Azotimanducaceae; genus UBA4421. The sequence continues at coordinate 3,058 of JADHNQ010000144.1, forward strand.
CCGTTAGGATAATCACGGATCAGCTTCTCAAATGCGGCGGTAGATTCCTCGAAACGTTTGCCTCGCATCAAGCGGATCGCTTGCGCATAGGCTTCGCGCTCGGTGGTGGGTTCCGGCTCCGATTGCACCGTGACTTCTGCTGGTTTCGAACCTGGCAACAAGGCCTCGGATCCATTGGCACCAGCGTCCACCTCTGCCTGGCGGTCAACGTCGGGTAGCGGCGTAGGACCCGGCGCCGGGCGGTTGGGTGCTAATGCTGCAACTCTGCGGTCAAGATCGATGTATTGAAGGCGCTGATCCTGCTGCAGTTTTTGGATTAAGCGGGCCTGCTCTTCTATCAGTCCACTCAGTTGACGAACTTCCTGCTGCAAAACCTGCATCTGATAAAAAAGCGGCTGCTCGCCGGCTAGCTCAGCCCTTAGTGCGGTGCTTTGTGAAGCCGGAGCCCACAAAGCCTGGTCTTCGTCACCATTACTGGCTCGATTATCGAACGTTTGGGTATCGAGTTCCGCGGCGGCTCTGAAGAGCGAATCCTCAACAGGGACTGCGGCGATCGTGTCGCCCTGACTAAGACCACCTGCCAGCACAACCGAAAGTACAGCTGTGCGGACAGCGCTCTTATGCAATTTTGCGCATTTCACTCGATGGGCCAAAGTAGGCACCCCGGACACGTTTTAGCGATAAGAGACCACAGCGCGGCGATTCTGCGCCCAAGCTCTGGCGTTGTTTGCCGGATTCGCCAGCTCTTCTTCGCCGTAGCTGATTTCTTCTATCTGACGAGAACGCACGCCGTTAGCAACTAGGATGGCGCTAATGGCTTTTGCGCGGCTTTCTCCCAGGGCGAGGTTGTACTCTCGAGTACCTCGTTGGTCGCAGTGACCTGCAATAACGATGCTGCGATTAGGATTAGCACGAAGAATCTCTGCATGAGTGCTCAGGGCCGCGAAATCTGCGGGGCTGACGATCGCCTGATCAAAGTCAAAGTAAAAAGTGCGCGAGACCGGATTGCCCGAGGCATCTACCGGCGTCGTGTTATCACCTGCGAAACCGGGACCTGACTCCTCAACAACTTCCGCTACTTCTACGACTTCGACGGTCTCCGTTGCCGGCTGCTGTTCAACCACTGGCTCTGTCGCCGTGCTTGAACAACCGGCAATTACCAACGTGCCCAGTACAGCGACCCAAAGGTGTTTGAATTTTTCTTTAACTTGCATCCCTGTCTCCTAAACTAATGGATTGAATAATCTTGCTTGGGCCGTAATTCTAACCAGATTTTACCGCTCTGGGCTGGGCGTAGAATAGAAAATGTAAAATTTCTTCGAGTGATCATCCATTTATCGACGGATTAACCATCTCGCGGTATCACCACGTCGGGTAAGAAGGGTGACCATGCAGGCTCGCGCACATCTCCGGCAGATGACGGCAGGCGATATTTGACCCGCCCATCCACAGACACCACCGCGAGAATGCCTTTGTTTTGATCTTGAGTCGCGTAAATTAACATCGCTCCGTTCGGCGCCAGGGAAGGGCTTTCATCCAAACTCGACTCTGTCAAAACCAAGAGGCGGTCTTCCAACAAGTCCTGCCACGCGATATGGAATACACCGTTACGGCGGTGCACAAAGACCAGGTGCCGGCCGTCGGGCAACAATCGGGCCCGAGCATTGTAGTCGCCCACAAAGGTCAGCCGCTCCAGGAAATTCGTCGCCAACTCCAGCTGATAGATCTGAGGTTTACCACCTCTGTCCGAGGTAAACACAAGGTACTTTCCATCCGGAGACCAGGAAGGTTCCGTATCTATGGCTGGATGCCGCGTAATTCGCCGCAACTTGCGCGTCTCAAGATTCATCACAAAAACTTCTGGATCACCGCTACGCGATAGCACCATGGCAAGCTGCTTACCGTCCGGCGAAAATACCGGAGACCCATTGATACCGCGAAAATTGGTTAATCGCTCCCGGCTGGAACCATCGACATCCTGCAAAATGATGCTCGGACGCCCAGTTTCAAAAGACACGTAGGCCACACGTCGCCCATCGGGAGACCAACTGGCGGACAAGATCGGTTCGCTGGAATCAAAGAGTGTGCGAGCGCGCTCGCCGTCCACATCTGCCACCTGAAGTTTGTAGCGCGCCTTCTGCGTGCCAACATCCTGAGCAAGCACATACAGTATTTTCGAACTAAATGCCCCGCGCACTCCGGTCACTTCGGTGTATACAAGATCAGCGATCTTATGACCCGCATCACGCCACTGGTCGCGTGAGATAACGAAGCTGACACTTTGCAGCCGGGATTGGGTCGCTACGTCGAATAGCTGATAACTCACATCGATCTGACCGAGGGCATTCGTCTGGGCCTGACCGATAACAAGGTAAGCGGTTTGCAAGATCCGCCAATCACGAAAAAACACTGCATCCTGGGTACTGGGATAGGACAACATATTTTCCGGTGCCACCGGATCAAATTGCCCACTCCTTGCCAAATCAAAACGGATGAGCTTGGCGAGGTTGTCTGCGCTGTCCAAGTCTTCACTTAATGCGAAGGGAACCACGGCGATACGAATCGGATCGTCGACTCCTTGGTCAATGATGATCGTATCCAGGTCAGCCCAACTGCTCACCGCCATTCCCAACATCAGCAACGAGACAATAACCTGCTGGCATCGCTGCACTAGGTTTTTAGTGGATAAATTTTGCATGGTAGGCACATGATTTTTAGGCACAGGGTTACCGTAACAGATCCTCAGGACGAAACAGAAAGTAGAAGCGCCGAAAATTTGCCTCGAACACCGCATTGTTAGCCGGCACGCTGAATCGCCTAGCTCTGCGAATCGCAAGCTCCGCAGACCGATCAAAGGCAGCGTTACCGGAGCTATCGACTAACGCGACGGATAGCAGCTCACCGGTGGGAATCAGTTCAACGACAAAACGCGCCTGCATACCGTTTCTGGCGCTAGGCGGTCGACTCCAGTTTTTGCGTACTAAATCGTAGATTCCCGCCTGGTAGGTTCGCACTTGCTGCTCGTTCTGCGCATCT
>JADHNQ010000145.1 GCA_016779425.1 Pseudomonadales bacterium
TAGCCCTGCGGCGCAGTTCCCCGGCAGGGTCTGCTTGCCGGTAAGTATCAATCCAATTGCGCAGCAAGATGCCAAGGTCGTAGGCTGCCTCGAAGACCATGCCGTCTGGATCCACGAGCCTGTAGGCGCCTGCTTTTTCATCGCTGACCGCAAGCGTGTTGTATTCGTGGGGGTCGCCGTGCGCTAGTACGAATTCTTGTTTCTGCCAGGCGGCACGGCGATTCTCGATTAGATCCAACGCCCGGTGGATGATTTTGGGATTGAAGTTTATGTCGATTTTGTCCGGCGTATGACGAAGATGGTTCTCCAGCCAGTCTGCTTTCTTCTCGCCGGGTACTAACTCTTGTTGGTTGGTATCCGCCTGCCAGCTTTCCTGCAGGGCGCGGGTGACTTTCGATATCTGCGATTGAATGGTGAGGCCGCTTTCCGCGACGGGTGAACCCAAACGCTCCATGACTATGATGTCCTTTGATGCATCGGCTTCAAGGATGCGGACATAGCCTCGGCCGTTGGCAGCCCGAAGTCCGGCAATTTCGGCGCTAACGTCAGCATCACTGGGCATCAACACTTTAAGGACGCGCTGGATACCGGTGGAATCTTGCGCGAGGGCCAAATAGCTTTCAGAGCCGCCCTCTACGGCGGTTAAAAAGGTTAGGCCATATTGGTTTAGTGCTTCCTTAACTTTGTGAGGCAACTCCTGAATCCATACCTGACCCGGTGTTCCTAGTAGTTCGGCCCGTCTCTGAGAGGCATCAGAAAGTTGGATATCCATGTTAAACCCTGCTCTAAACCTGTCTTGGCATGTATGCGCAAACCGGATCAGCGCCTAGAATAACCGGAGCTAAAACAATTCATAAGAGGCCGACTTAAAGGTAGGAGAGTGCGATGTTGAATTTTCGATCAGAGGGCGAGGTCGCGGTCATTACCATGGATGATGGTAAGGCAAATGCGGTGAGTCATAGTTTTATCGACAACCTGAATCAAGGCCTTGATCGTGCCGAGGCAGAGTCCAAAGCCGTCGTGTTGCAGGGACGCCCTGGCGTGTTTAGTGCGGGTTTTGATCTCAAGGAAATCGGCAAGGGACCTGCCGAGAGCAAGGCACTGGTGGACAAAGGGGCATCGTTGTTGCTGCGTTTATTCTCATGCCCCATGCCCGTCGTTGCCGCCAGCGCCGGACACGCGATTGCCGCGGGAGCGCTATTGATGTTGGCGAGCGATACGCGCTTTGGTGCCTCGGGAGAGGCCAAGTACGGATTAAACGAAACAGCGATCGGTATGACGTTGCCTCCCTTCGGACTGCAAATTGCTCTGTGCCGGGTTTCCAAACGCCATCAAACCCAAGCGATCATCCAGGCCAAGCTGTACGATGTGGAAGAGGCTCAGCGCGTTGGCTTTTTGGACGAGGTCGTGAGTGCCGAGGAGCTGGAAAAAGCAGCGATTACACGGGCGACAGAGCTCGCCGAGCTGCCTACCAAAGCGTACGCTGCTATGAAGCTAGACGTTCGGCGGCATTACATTGATATTATCGAGGCAAGCTTGAGCTGAGAGCTCGCAGCGTTCGTAAAGGGCGCAAAAGATTGAGCAGAACCCGATAGTTAGGCCACCATCCGCAGATTTGCGGTTGAACCAATGCTTGATGTGGTTGCTGGCTTGGCAGTAGAATTCGCGCCCTGATTTTGGACAGATGCTTTTTGGCGACTATCCGCGATCAAAACGCCGAGAGCGGGCGATAAACGCTTAGATGTGCTGTTTTAGCTCAGGCCCTAGGGTTGCGGCGAACGGCATCACTTGGAGAAGGTTGGAGACGCCCATTAAGAAGACTAGCAAGCGAGTTGATCGCTCGTTGTTAAATGAAGACATTGCTGCTGCAAACGTGCGCCTTGTGGGCGCCGACGGTGGTCAAAGAGGAATCGTTTCTCGAGCAGAGGCACTGGCGGAGGCGAAAGCCTCAGGACTGGACTTAGTCTTGGTCGCTGCCGAGGCCAACCCACCTGTTTGTAAAGTGATGGATTATGGGAAGCATCTGTTTGAGCTGAAGAAAACAAAGGCAGCTCAACGCAAGAAGCAAAAGCAGATCCAAGTGAAAGAGATGAAGTTCCGTCCCGGTACGGAAGAGGGCGACTATCAGGTAAAACTACGCAACCTGAAGCGCTTTCTCGATGAGGGAGACAAAGCAAAGGTGTCTTTGCGTTTCCGCGGTCGTGAGGTGGTACATCCTGAAATCGGGATGAACCTGATGACTCGCATAGCGCAAGACCTCGACGAGCTGGGTTCTGTAGAAGCAGAGCCAAAGTTCGAGGGTCGTCAGGTCATCATGGTTTTGGCTCCACGAAAAAATAGAAAAGCGCAGGCTCCGAAAGAAGCTTCTTAGCACCGCACCTTGCGTGTGGGTAAAGCGCCAAAACCAAGCAATAGCTTGATTTTAACAGCCTCGGTCGAAATTGCGGTCGACCTTGTAGGCAACCGATGAATCGCGTGGAGATAGGCTCGTGCCAAAAATGAAAACCCACCGGGGTGCTGCGAAGCGTTTTCGCCGTACCGGCTCCGGTTTCAAACATAAGCAAACCAATAAGAATCATATCCTCACGAAGAAGGCGCCCAAGAGAAAGCGCCAGCTACGTGGCATGGAAGGTGTGGCAGCGGCTGATGTACCTGGCTTGGTACGCATGCTGCCCAAGAAGGCGCGCTAGGAGGACTTATGCCAAGAATTAAACGAGGCGTAGCGTCCAGAGCTCGCAGGAAGAAGATTTTAAAAGCTGCCAAGGGTTATTACGGCGCTCGAAGCCGCACCTTTAAGGTAGCCAAACAGGCGGTCATCAAGGCGGGCCAATATGCCTACCGCGATCGCCGCCAACGCAAGCGTCAGTTTCGACGCCTATGGATTGTTCGCATTAATGCGGCTGCCCGTGAACACGGCTTGTCATACAGCCGCTTTATCTCTGGTCTCAAGGAGGCAGGGATAGAGGTAGATCGCAAAGTGCTCGCAGATATTGCCATGCATGAAAAAGACACCTTCGCCGCATTAGCAAAACGTGCGGGCGCAGGGGACGGAGTGGCCCAAGCGGCCTAAACTCGTTGCGGGGCAACGCGCGTTGCTCCAAAAACGCGATTTACAGCAGACTGCCTTCAGGAGACCTTAATAGAGTGTTCTTCCTGAGACCGTATGGTGCGCACAAAGGGAAGGACTTGGGTTCTTCCCTTTTTTTTGGCTTCAGTGCAGGGCCAGATACGAAACGCGGAGCAAATCGGAACAAGCGATGGATATTGAGAACGTATTACAGCAGGGCATCGATGCGGCCAGTGCCGCTGAAGATTTGCGCGGCTTGGATGAGGTTCGCGTCAACTATCTCGGGAAGAAAGGCGGCCTGACGGAACTGCTGAAAGGACTTGGCAAGCTTGAGCCCCAGGAGCGACCAAAGGCCGGGGCGAAAATCAACGAAGCGAAAACCGCGCTGCAGGATAAAATCGCCGAGCGCAAGGTGGCGCTGGAAGCGGCCGCGATGGAAGCCGCTCTTGCTGCGGATAGGGTGGATGTCACGCTGCCCGGCAGACGTGGCCGAAGCGGCGGTCTGCATCCAGTCACGCAGGCGATGTATCGTATTGAATCAATCTTTACCGGGGCCGCCTACGAGGTGGTCAGCGGGCCGGAAATTGAAAACGATTATTACAATTTCGAAGCCCTCAACATACCCGCGCACCACCCAGCGCGCGCTATGCACGATACGTTCTACTTCGGCGACGGTACCTTGTTGCGCACCCATACCTCACCCAGTCAGGTGCATACGATGGAGCGTCAGGAACCGCCGATACGGGTGATTTGTCCCGGACGCGTTTATCGACGCGATTCAGATCTGACTCATAGCCCGATGTTTCATCAAGTGGAAGGCCTTGTAGTGGATCAAGGCATTAGCTTTGCGGACTTGAAGGGTACGGTCATCGACTTTTTACAGCGCTTCTTTGAGAAAGAGCTGCAGGTGCGTTTTCGTCCTTCTTATTTTCCGTTTACAGAGCCATCTGCAGAGGTCGATGTGCAGTGTGTGCACTGCCTCGGTGAAGGCTGCCGAGTGTGCAGCCATACGGGTTGGTTAGAGGTCATGGGCTGCGGAATGGTTCATCCCAACGTACTGCAGATGTCGAATATCGACACCGAGGTTTATTCTGCTTTTGCTTTCGGATTTGGGGTGGATCGACTGGCGATGCTGCTTTACGAAGTGGACGACCTGCGTATGTTTTTTGAGAACGATTTGCGCTTTTTGCGGCAATTCAACTAGTACGAAGACTGAGGCGACACGATGAAATTCAGTGAAGCATGGCTGCGCCAGTGGGTTGATCCGTCACTTAGCAGTGATGAGTTACTGTTTCAGCTGACCATGGCCGGACTAGAGGTCGACGGTACGGAACCTGCCGCTCAATCTTTTAGCGGCGTCGTCGTAGGAGAAATTGTCAGCGCTCAACAACACCCGGATGCGGACAAACTACGGGTATGCGAAGTCAGTGACGGCAGCGAGCGCTTCCAGGTTGTTTGTGGTGCGCCGAACGCCCGTTCAGGCTTAAAAACCGCCTTCGCAAAAGTCGGAGCAGTACTGCCCGGCAACTTCAAAATTAAGAAGGCGAAGCTGCGAGGTGTGGAGTCATTTGGCATGCTCTGCAGTGCTCAGGAATTAGGCATGGGTGAAGAAGCCGATGGCATCATTGAACTTCAGCATCCCGTCGGCGCAGATCTGGCTGAAATCGCGGGTGCCGATCTACCCTTGGATGACCTGACCGTCGATCTCGATCTCACCCCAAACCGCGGTGATTGCCTGTCATTAAAGGGCCTTGCCCGAGAGGTTGGTGTTCTCAACAATCTCGAGGTTGCGTATCCAGTAATAGCGCCTGTGCCGGCGCAAAGCGATCGGAGCTTCCCGGTTACGCTTGATGCCAAGGCTCAATGCCCGAGGTATCTGGGCAGAGTGATCGAAGGTGTTGATCTAAGTCGAAAATCACCTGACTGGCTAACTCAGCGCCTGCAGCGCTGTGGCTTGCGCAGCATCGACCCAGTGGTCGATGTGACGAACTACGTGCTAATCGAGCTGGGCCAACCCATGCATGCCTTTGATCTTGACCGGTTGGATACCCAGATCACCGTGCGTATGGCTCAGCCCGATGACACTCTGGTGCTACTTGACGGACAAGAGGTCAAGCTTGATGCCGATACGCTGGTAATCGCTGATGCTAGCGGACCCGTTGCCATGGCTGGTGTTATGGGTGGCAAGGCATCGGGTGTACAGGTCGACAGCAGGAATATTTTTCTCGAGTGCGCATTCTTTGCGCCAATCGCCATCGCCGGTACGGCCCGGCGCTACGGCCTGCATACCGACGCATCGCACCGCTATGAGCGGGGCGTCGATTATGAGCTACCCGCCGAGGCCATGGAGAGGGCCACAGATATCTTGCTGAGCATTGTGGGCGGAACCGCCGGACCGGTCATCGAATCCCTCGATGCTGCCTCTATGCCCAAGCAGCCAAAGGTGAGACTGCGTGAGCAAAAGCTCAACCAAATGCTGGGTATTGAGGTAGATGTGGCTCAGGTGGACGAAGCGCTACAGCGTTTGGACTTTGCTGTAGCTGAGCGCAGCCAGTCATCGGCAGGTGTACAGTGGGAGATTACTGCGCCCTCTCATCGATTTGATATTGCCATTGAGGCTGACTTGATCGAAGAAGTGTGTCGTATTTACGGGTACAACAACATTCCGTTCACGAAGCCAAATGTTCAGCTGCCCTTGGCCGCGGTGAGTTTGCAGCAGCACAGTGAGCGTCAGCTGCGTCAGAAACTGACGCACTTGGGTTTTCAGGAAGTCATTACCTACAGTTTTGTCGATCCGGCAATCGAAGGCATCCTGAGCCAGAGCAGCGGGCTTGTCGCCAAGGCGCTAGCGAACCCGATGTCCTCAGAACAGTCGGTGATGCGTACGAGTTTGCTGCCGGGGTTAATCGACGCCGTTAAGAAAAATACAGCGCGCCAGCAGGACGCAGGGCGACTGTTCGA
>JADHNQ010000146.1 GCA_016779425.1 Pseudomonadales bacterium
ATCGGGCGCAGATTCAACATAACTCAGGTAAACCATGCCGTTAGTAGCAAAATCAGGGTGTAAGGCGATATCACCCATCCCTCCCTGACCGCCATAGCCAACGTCTGGCAATCCACTCACCGCACGCTTATCGCCATCGTTATCCACCACCAACAACCGGCCCTTCTTCTCGGTCACCAACATATGACCGTCGGGAAGAAAAACCATGGCCCAGGGTTCATCGAATGCTGTGACTGTTTCGACCTTGAAGGGTAAATCCTGGGTGGCTTGCGCGCTAAAAGACGCCGAAAAAAGCAGCGTCAGAACCAATATGCGTCTTAATACTGTCGTAATCATCGCTGTGTTCACCATCACTTTCGTTGCAGTACCTATAGAAAATTGCTCGAGGCGAAGCCTCAATATCGTCGCTTAGACTACGACAGCGCGCGTGAACGAAATGCATAGAGATAGATGATCGAGGGCAGGACATTGGAGCGCGTATGTGATGCAAGTCCGAACTTGCGATAGGCTCATACCATGCAAGGATTTTCTCAAGCTGCCGACAACAACAAGGCCGCTATTTTGGCTGTGCTTGCCGAATGGCTGCCCCACCAAGCAAAACTGCTCGAGATTGGCAGCGGCGCGGGTCAGCACGCAATTCACATGGCCGCCGCGCTAAATCACGTTCATTGGCAGCCTACTGATCGCGCCCCTGTGCTGCCAATGTTAACGAGCAACATCGCCGAATATGGTACTGCCAACATCCTAAGGCCCACTGCCCTCGATTTGGCTACCCAAACATGGCCCGCTCAAACCTATGACTGCGTTTACTCCGCTAACGTTATGCACATAGTGAGTTCAGAACTGGGTGAAAATTTGATCTGTGGCGCGGCAAAGATGCTCACAGCAAATGGGCTGCTCGCGCTTTATGGCCCTTACAAATACGCGGGGGATTTTACGACCCCGTCTAACGCGGACTTTGACCTATGGCTGAAAGCACGCGACGCGCAAAGTGGTATCCGAGATTTCGAGTGGGTTCATGATCTTGCCGCACGCTCGGGCCTTCGGTTGATGGCAGACCAGCGGATGCCGGCCAACAATCAGATGCTCATCTTCAAAGCTGCGGCAAACGAATGAGCGCAGCGGTTTCACGCCCGGAAGTCTAAGACGCCAGTACTGCCAGAGTTTGGCCCGCTGATACCGTTTGTCCTTCGACCACCAGCCAAGTAATCGTTCCGGCACTATTCGCCGTCACTGGCACCTCGGTTTTCATGGATTCGAGAACGGCAATTTCTTGACCCTCCTCTACGGCTTCGTTGTCTGCAAGCAGCACTTTCCAAACGGAGGCGCTAATTGGACTGGTAATCTCTTCACCATCCAGTTGATCTGCGCCGAGGACGGGAGCACTCGTACCCTGAGAGCTACTGAATGTGAGACTTCCTGAGGCTTTCCAACGCTCAAGCTCATCGGCAAAAGCTCGTTGCCGGGTTTGGTTAAACGCGCCGATTTGCGCAGCATTTTGCGCGAGTTCTTCCTGATAGGCATCCAGATCAAGCTGTGTCGTCTGGGTTTCAGGAAAATAGGCATCTGATGCACAGGCTTCGCGGATTTCCAGTAGCTCTTGGGCGTCGACTTCTTGATAGCGAATTTGGTCGAAATTGCGCAGCAGCCAACATTCGTCCCCGAGGCCGCCAAAACCCTGGTTGCGCCATACCGGGATGGTTCGACCGACGAACTGATAACCCCCGGGACCCTCCATGCCATAGATGCACATATAGGAACCACCAATGCCCACAGACCCTTCGGCGGTCCAAGTGCGGGCAGGATTGTACTTGGTCGTCACTAGGCGGTGACTGGGGTCAACGGGCGTCGCTAGCGGCGCACCGAGATAGACATCGCCCAGACCCAGCACCAGATAGCTGGCATCAAAAACAATTTGTTTGACCTGCTCCACCGAGTCCAATCCGTTTATGCGACGGATAAACTCAATGTTATCGGGACACCAGGGCGCGTCCGGACGAACATTATTCGTATAGCGCGCAATCGCCTCATGACAGGCAGGGTCGTCCCAGGACAGTGGCAACGAAACAATTCGTGAAGGGACAGTGCTGCTGCTGTTAGTCCGAGCCTGCTCCAACAGTGGCTCTAGGGCTCGCACCATGGTGTCGTGGGTCCATCGCTGGGTTTCAAAGCGCAGGAGCAGCGAACGCACGCCGGGGATCATTTCCACCACGCCGGGCAAACCACTATCAATGACGAACTTGGCAAAGTCACCGATGAGCACCCGAGCGCCCACATCAATGATCGCCTCGCCGAATTCAAGCAGCACCCACTCTTGGCCAGCCTGCCGGATCTTTACGTCATTGGCTTGGTACAACACGATGCGTGCTGCAGCGCTTTCTTTCACTCGGCTGAGGCTTGGCACCACGACCAGTTTTTGTCGTGCATCTTCCAGCCACTGCGCCTGCACCTTACTGATCTCAGTGGCCTGGTGCTGATCAACTAACTGTAGCTGCACTTCATCGCCGGGCACCAATTGACCAAGTTTCCAGCGATCGGCATTGATCACCACGGCTGGACAAACAAAACCGCCGAGGGAGGGTCCATCGGGACCGAGAATAACTGGCATATCACCGGTGAAATCCATCGCGCCAAAGACATAGGCTGAATCATGGATATTTGACGGATGCAGGCCAGCTTCACCACCGTCTTCACGCGCCCACTCTGGCGTTGGGCCGTTGAGTCGAATACCTGTGCGATTGGAGTTGTGATCAATCTGCCAGCGAATACTGAATAACTCTTCTATCCAAGCCTCGGTGAAGAAGTCGGGGGCCGCATGGGGGCCAAGCAAGACCCGAAGAATATGACGATTGTGCAGTGGCGTTTGTTCCCGCTCCTCGACGGATGCCTGCATCTCAGACTCTTCCACCCTATGCCATCGCAGCACATCCAGCTGACGCAGCGCGCGACCCTGGTGACCGCCGAATTTACCGAGCACAAAGGTTGCCGGCGAACCGAGAAAATCCGGAAGATCCAATCCACCCTCAAACAGCAGATAGGCGCGAAGTCCATCTTCCATCGCGTCGATACAAAGCACCTGACCCGACGCAACCGCGAACACTTGACCGCGTTTAATCGGCTGTCCGTCGAGGGTGGCCTGCACCTTGGCACCGGTCAGAACACAGCGAGTGGTGCCACGAAACCGTATTTTTGCACCGCTGAGCACCATCTCGAGACCGGCAGCGTCCGAGGGATTGTCAAGCAGACGGTTACCCAACTGAAAGGATAAGTCGTCCATGGGGCCAGACGGTGGCACACCCACATCCCAATACCCTTGCCGACCTGGATAAGACTGCACGGTCATCTCCAGACCCGGACGTATCACCTCCAATTCGTTCGGCTGGTAGGTCAGGGCTGCCAGCACCTTAGTATCCACATTGCCCGCACGAAAAGGGTCACAGCCGAGTGCTTGCTGCAGGAGGGCGATATTGGTGGTCGTGCCGTAGATCTTGGTGTCAGCAAGTATGCCCAATAGCCCGTCAATTGCCTGAGGACGGCTTTCACCGAAACCCATAATGTTTGCAAGCAGAGGATCAAACCAGTGCGAGACCAAACTGCGCGGCCCGATCCAGCTATCAATGCGCCCAACATCCGGGAAGTTCGCATCGATCTCACCGGGTGTTGGTTTGTAATTGTCATACGGATCTTCAGCGTAAAGTCTTACCTGCACGGCGGCACCCGATGGCTTCAGCCCCGCTTCAAGCGCCGAGCAGCTAGGCAAGTCACCGAAGGCGAGTCGAATCATCCATTCAACAATATCAACCCGATAAACCAGCTCGGTAACACCGTGCTCGACCTGCAGTCGAGTATTCACCTCTAAAAAGTAATACTCCTGGGCATCTGCGTCGTAGAGAAATTCAATAGTGCCCGCGCTGGCGTAGTTAACCGAGGCCGCCAAGGCGCGCGCACGATCGTGCATAGACTGTCGGATATTCTCCGGCAAATTTGGCGCCGGGCATTCTTCAACAAGCTTTTGATTGCGACGCTGCAACGAGCAGTCGCGGTCACCAAGAATGATGACCTCTCCCCGACCGTCACCGAATAGCTGCACTTCTACATGCCGCGCCTTGGTGATGCACTTTTCCAGGAACACGCCCGGACTGGTGAAATTGCTTTTGGCGAGGGCGGTGACGGACTCGAAAGCCGCTTCCAAGTCTTGGGCAGAATCACAGCGCTGCATGCCGATGCCACCACCGCCAGCAGTGCTTTTAAGCAGCAGTGGAAAACCCACCTCGTCGGCTGCCGCGACCGCTGCGGCCAGGTCGGGCAAAATACTTGTGCCTTTCAAAATTGGCACACCTTGCGCTTGAGCCATCGCGCGGGCCTCATGCTTGAGACCAAACACGTTGATCACGTCGGGGGTCGGCCCAAGAAAGGCCAACCCTGCCGCCGCCACCTTACGGGCAAATTCTGCGTTCTCGCTCAGAAAGCCATAACCCGGATGAATTGCTTCAGCCTTGGCGCGGGCAGCAATTGCAAGAATTTGCTCTACATCGAGATAGGTTTCGGCTACCGAATCACCGACCAGATCATAGACCTCGTCAAATGACCCGAAGTACTGGCTGTCTTTTTCAGCCGTGGTACGAAGGGCGATACTCACGATACCCATGCGCTTTAGGGTTCGAGCGATACGAACCGCAGCGACACCACGGTTCGCGATCAGAATTTTCGTGAACAATTTATTGCAGCCTCATCTCGACCTGAACGGGGGTGGGATCGTAGCCATTGCATGGGTTGTTCAGCTGGGGGCAATTGGAGATCAAAATCGCTAGATTCACGTGAGCAAGAATTTCCACATATTTGCCTGGTCCGCTGACGCCGTCTTCAAAAGTCAGCTTGCCCTCTGGCGTCACCGGCACATTCATAAAGAAGTTCACGTTATGGGACAGATCCGATTTTTCCAGATGCAAATCAGCGAACTGGGTGTTTAACGCAAGCAACCAACTGTCGCGACACGAGTGCATGGTTCTTTTGTCCAGGGCATAGCGGACCGTATTGCTCTCCGCGGCGCAGGCGCCCCCTAGGGTGTCGTGGCGACCGCAGGTATCTTCGACGATTTCCGCTAGGGCTTGTCCACTCTCCGATCGCAGTAAGGTGCCCGTGGTCAAATACAGCGAACGCTGGGCCTGGATGGTCTGCATGGCACTGTAGCGCTCCGCAAAGTTGTCCGCGTTGAAAAACAGGGTATCTACAGCCTGGTTCCCATGTGCATCGGTGAGTCGAATGATGCGATCCTTGGGCAGCACGCCGAGCCAGTAGCCGCCGGCGGGAATCGTCTTGGGCGCTTCATCCTGCAACATCATTTTTTGTATTGGTGACAGACTATCTTCCAAAGTAATAAAGCTCCGTGTTGGTGAAGCCGCGCATGTTCTCCTCGCAGCTATTGCGACAAAAATCATCGTCTTCCACGGGTGGCGACTTGCTTAGGGCCATCTGAACTTCCGTCTCCGGGTAGTCGGGTGAATCATTGAAGGGATGCGGACAGGTGTGGCAAACGACGATGCTGTCCATTTCGAAGCGCAACCCTACTTTGGTGCCCGGTTGGTAACCTGGGGCAAGGGATAGGTGGCCCTGGGCATCCGCGTCGACTCGACTAAACCAGTTCATATTGGCAACCAGGTCGCGCTGACCAAGTCCGTACTTACCAAGCTCAATTAGAAAACTGTCCTGGCCGTTGCGCACATAGTCGTTCAACGCCTTTTGATAGTTGTCCCTAGGCCAAGGCTTGGTCTCTAGCAAGGCATCGGTGCACGTGCCACTGGTCGCATCGTGCCAACCGGCATCGTCATCAATCACGGAACAGAGGATGCGTCCCATGTCGGTGTACAGACAGTTGCCCATGGTAATCTTGAACGTGTGCTGGCACTTCAACGAGTCGGGCAAATTCAGCCGTTCGGTCGTGTT
>JADHNQ010000147.1 GCA_016779425.1 Pseudomonadales bacterium
CCATTGCTGCAAAAAAATCTGTCCGCGCACTGATTCTTGCACGTATCCAAGTCAATGGCCTCGCAACCAATCAATCTAAGTGACGCTCAGCTCGACCAGCTGCAGGCTGAATTTGCCGAGCAGGGGTACGTGGTGCTGCGCAATGTTATTGGCCAGGCGGACAGAACGGGTCTGGTTGAGCAAATTCGCGCAGCCATTGAGCCCTTGGTGGGGCCCGCGGAATTTGAAGCAGATGTTGGCTACCCCGGAGCACCGGTAGACCGATTAGCACCCGGGGGCAAAACCCCGCGACGTTTACTGCATGCCTACGCTCGATCTGCCGAGTTCAAGGCGCTGGCAACCCACCCCCAAGTCGCCCAAGTACTGGGCCGATTCTTGGCAGGCTCGGTCTGTCTCTCTCAGTGTCATCACAATTGCATCATGACCAAGCATCCTGGGTTTTCCAGCGCGACGCTGTGGCATCAAGATGTGCGGTATTGGTCCTATGAGCATCCCGAGCTGATTTCCGCTTGGTTCGCACTGGGCCAAGAAACCCAGCAAAACGGAGCGCTTTGGGTCATTCCCGGCACCCACAGACTGGATTTTGCGACCCAGCGGCTGGATGAGCATTTGTTTTTGCGACCGGAACTGGCCGAGAATCAGGCCCTGATACAAAAAGCCGAGGTGGTCGAGCTGCAGGCCGGAGACGTGCTGTTATTCCACTGCCGACTGATGCATGCGGCGGGTCGCAACGAGTCTGAAACGGTAAAACTGTCTACGGTTTTTACCTATCATCGCCAGGACAATCGACCCACAGCGGGCACCCGATCGGATCGGTTTCCCAGTATTGATATGGTAGCGGACAGACCCTAAAAAAATTGCCCATAGACTCGTCGCGAGAAGCTCAAGGCAGGGCAGAAGGAGAATCAGGAAGACTGACATGCAGCGCGATCCTGACAACAACCAACGAGATGGAGGCATGTCGCCTGACGGCAGCTACGATGATTTCGCCTCGGCGATGCAGGATGTGCAGCCTCTGAGTAAGGGCAAACAAACCTTCGCACCACCACAGCGCCCGAGTGCTGACGATGCCGAAGCGCGACGTCGCGCAGCGGAAGAATTTCAAAGCGAAGAAGACGCTTCTAACTTTCTGACCCTTGGTGAAGTGAAAGCCCGTGATCCGCTGGAAGTGCTGGAGTGGCGTCAGGACGGTATCCAGCTGGCGGTATTCGACAAACTGCGCAAGGGCGGCTACGACATCGCACGAGAACTGGATCTACACCAGCGCACGGTGAAAGAGGCCCGCAGTGATGTCTACCAGCTGATTAACCAAGCCCACACCAACAACTGGCGCTGCGTGCTAATCAGCCACGGTAAGGGGCTGCGTAGCGCGACCCCCGCCAAGCTCAAAAGTTATGTGGCACATTGGTTAGCCCAGCACCCCCTGGTGCTGGCTTACGCTTCCGCCCAACGTAATCGCGGCGGTGTCGGCTCGGTCTACGCTCTGATCAAAAAATCTGCGGCCAGTCGCGAGGAAAACCGCGAGCGGTTCGGGCAAAAAAGCGATCTCATGGGAGGGCGCGACTAGTTGCAGCGATAGGCCTTAAAAGTTGCTGAGCCGCCCTCGACGCCGGTTTCGACCAAGTCAGTCGCACCCAAGTCCGCTGCCCGATTGCGCGCTAGGACGATCAGCTCTTCTTTCACCTTGCCCGTATTGCGATCAAGAATAACCGTGTCCTTGGTTTGGCTCGATACATCACCGACTAAGGTGCAGTTGGTCACGGCCTGGGCGCTACTTTGCGCAACCTTGGCACCAGCCTCGGTCAGTGAGACATAGGTGCAGCCCGAAAGGCCGAAGGCCAGCAACAGTGTTGAGGTTGTGAGGTAAGTCTTAGGGTTTTTCATCGCAAATCTCGCTCTGGCAGTGGTTAGGGTGGTGATCATATTAGTCGTTAAGGACTTAGTTGCGGACTTCGTTAAGGACTTCGTTTAGTTAAAAGTTAGGCTAACGGTTTGGACGGTGGCAAGGGTTAGTGCAACAAATCAAACGGTTCATTGCCTGGGTTGAAGCCGCGACAACGTCTGGTGCTTGATCGCGCTAAATCCGGCCCTTGCCCAGCTCTAGTATGCCGCGTCCAATGTTGAGTCGCAGAACATCACTGGCGCCTTCCGCCAGTCGCCAAGCGCGTACCTTTTTGTACAGCAGCGCCAACGGATGATCATCAACGAGGGCACCGCCACCGACTAATTGAATGGCTGTATCTACGGCCTCGCCAATGCACTCGGTAGCAAAAATCTTACAGGCCATGCCTTCGTTCACAATGTTCTCGCCGGCATCGGCCAGTCGCGCGGTGCGATACAGCATACTGCGCGCGGCAAAGGCTTTAATGCGCAGGTCGGCGTAGTGCCAGCGCACCACATCCTTATTGCCGCGAGGCGCACCGTCTTTGTCCGGGCTTTGCAGATGCGACTGCAGAAGGTCCATGACCCAAATTAGGTAGCCGCAGGCTTGCGCCGCAAACAGCAGGCGTACATCGCCGATCTGTCGCAAAGCCTTAGGCAGGCCCTGGCCCGGCTCGCCAATCACGTGGCTTACCGGCACCTGGACATTGTCGAAACGAAAAGCAGCATGGTGGCTGCCGTCTAGGGAGTTAAAGCGCTTTTCTAAAATGACGCCTTGGGTATCGGTATCGATCACCACCATCGATGGGCCGTGGCCTTCAATGCGGACCAGGGCATTAATGAAGTCCGCATCAGCACCACCCGTGACATAGGATTTTTGCCCCTTAATGGTCAAAGCGTCACCGTCGATGATGCCTGCGGTCGGTTCAGCGTCGTCAGGTTCGGTAAAGCCGAAACTGCCTCGCTTCTCCCCGGCCAGCAGGGGTGCCAGGTGGCTCGATGCCAGCGGCTCTCCAACGCTGCCTAAAACCCCAGCCCCCGGCCCAAATACCGCATCGAGCGCGGGTGGATTTGCGGCAGCCAGGGTTTCGCGCGCCACGCACAAGGCCAGCTGTCCCGCCGCGTGGGCGGGCTGGGTCATGGTAAACAGGCCCGCCGTCTTGGACGCTTCGCGCACCTGCACCGCCGCCGAGGCCCGATCACTTTCAGCCAGGGGCAACATATGATCCTTGGCAAAGGCAGCGCAGCGCTCGCGCAGTTCAATCAGCTGGGGGCTAAGTTGTTCGGGCATGGTGTTTCCTTAAAAAACGGGCCTTTTATAGCAGGCCCTAGACATTCGGCACGATGGTCAACACGACGACCAGTAACGCCAAGAAGACCATGGCGCCAACGGCATAAAACAGCAGCGATTCGCGCTGTACATTTTGCTGCACGAGGGCTTCGACCTCCTCAGCAGAACGTGCGGCGGTACTGGAGGTGATGCGATATCGAGTCACATCGCCTGCGCGGGTCGGCAGTTTCACGAACAGCTCTGGTGTAGCGTCCAGACGCCGAGCCACTTCGGCAAAACTGATGCCTGTGTGCTTGGCTATTTGTGTGGGATGCAGGGCTGGGCTGCCCTGGTCTATAAAGCAGTAATAGATGTCCAGCAGCAGGTTAGCCTTGCCGCGAAAGCGAAATTCTAAAGTGGGTATGCCGAGCATGGTCTGTCCCAGATAACGCGCCAGTGCCAATGATGATGGCAGAGTATAGAGCAAGCCAAGGGTACCGAAAGAGCAATGGCCTAGCGTGTCCCGACCAATATTGCCCGCAAAGGCGCGGGCAGACCCTCTACGGTCAGGGAGGCGTCTTGAGGGTTTAGTGCTTTATCCAGCGACTCAAAGCGCATCCATGCAGTCGCGCGCTGCTCTTTAAGCGTTGTCGCGCTGACATCTATAACGCGGATATCCCGATAGCCAGCCTCGCCCATCCAGCGCATCAGATCATCCAGATTCGGTATGACACCAATGTTGCGCATGCGCGCATAGCGCCCCTTTGGATAAAGGCTTTGATCTGCGTCCACGATCAAGGTTTCCATCACGCACTGCCCTGCAGGTTCCGTCAGCGCAAACATCTGCCTGATATGTTCCGTTGGGTCTTTGCGGTGATACAGCACCCCCATGGAAAGCACCCAATTGAAGGTAGTGGTGGCGGGTATCTCCTCAATGCCCAGGGGCAGCACCCAGTGACTTGGATGGTCAAAAAGGCGCTGGATCGCCCGATGCTGCATGCAGAACAGTAGGGTCGGATCGATGCCCACGACCGCTGCCGCGCCAGCGCCCAACAAACGCCAGCCGAAATATCCGTTGCCGCCCCCAATATCCAGAATGCGTTGGCCGCTGAGGTCGCCCATGGCCGGTGCAAGGCGATCCCATTTCCAATCGGACCGCCACTCGGTGTCGATGTAAATGGGCCCCAATTGAAAGGGACCCTTACGCCAGGGATGCAGCTGTTGAAGCGAGGCCTCCAAGGCGTCGATCTCGTCAGGGCTTGCGATTATGGAGCCCCCTACAGCGCCTTGGCTCAAATTCAGATCGGTGAGGGCAAGTGGCGGCATGCGCTCCACCGCGGCCTGCCAGCGCTCAAAGTCGCCATGATGCTCTGGGCTAAAGCGCGAGCGAGCCAGATCCAGGGGCCAGCCCGCAAGCCAGCTCGGCCACTCACTCGCTTGGGTCATATAACACCTGCGTGGGCGAGGCCGCGAATGAGACCCAGTTCATACAGTGAAACCACTGAACCACATGGTTAAAGCCCGCCTCGCTCAGGCGTTCAACATGGGTCTCGCAGGTTTCCACCCGCATGACGTTTTCAAGCGCCTGCCGTTTCTGGCTGACCTCCAGTTCGCTGTAGCCGTTGGCACGCTTCCAGGCCAAATGGGTGGAGTCGTAGAATGTTTGCACCAACGGATCGGCGTTTCGCACTTTCTCCGACAAAATCAGAAGCCCATCGGGGTTCATTTGCTGGGCGATACGAGTAAGTAAGGCCAAGCGATGCTCCGGGTCTAGGAACTGCACCACAAAATTGAGCATTACCACGCTGGCACCGCTGACATCACGGGTCAGCAGATCCTCGCAGCAGAAACTGATACGAGGATCGTCGATGGTGCGCTTGGCTTGCGCGATCATGGCCGAAGATGAATCGACCCCGATCACTCGCACCTGCGGACTATCGCACTGGGACAGCAGGGCTAATGAACTTGCCCCCAGGGAACAACCCAAATCGAAGGCGGTACCTGATTTGCCCATATGCCGCGCCGCCATCAGACCGCCCATGGGAATGACCAACTCGTAGCCCGGCACCGAGCGGCGGATCATGTCTGGAAATACGTCAACCACGTCCTCGTTAAACGCAAAGTCGACGATATGGTTCTTGGGCTGGGCGAATACTCGATCTTGCATACAAATTCCTTGTTGGGCACCTAGTGTTGCGCGGTGTGCCGCTCAATCGATTGTTTTATTTGGCTCAGTCGACGGGCGGTAAGGGGCACCCCAACGTAACCGCAATACCCTTGATGAGCGCAAATTCCTGGCTTGTGAGTTTGCCGTCGTCGTTTACGACGCCAGAGCACGCGTCGATAAAGCGCTGCTTAAGATCGGCATTTAGCTCGCGTAATCTCTCCAAGGCCTGATTCAATGCTTGATGATCAAAATACTCTAGGCGCGTCATGGGTTTGCTGCCGCCCCAGATTTTTTGGCCCCGCTGATAGGCGCTGACCTGATCGTCGCCATTGTCGGCTCCAACTGTCGCCAGCAGGGACAGAATCAAACCCGCCTGCTTGGCGACCTTGCCCGCTCTTGTGATCCGTCCATTGCTGCGATGGGGTTTCACGAAGTGGGCATAAAGCTCTTGGGTAATCATGCGATGTACCACCCACTCGAAAATATCGACGGCTTTGTCTGCGACGATGAGTTTGGCGGTGAGGTCGTAGAACCGCTGGTACTGAGCCCGGGACATCTCTTTAAGGGTTGGCATCGCCTGTTCAAGGTGCAGTAGCTTGTGCTGAT
>JADHNQ010000148.1 GCA_016779425.1 Pseudomonadales bacterium
ACATCTGCGCACGCTGCTCGAAATCTGCAGGAATCAGAGCCGGGCTGTCTGCACCGCCAATTCGTTCTGCAAGCGCAAGTTGCTCGATCCAAACATTCCTGGGGCGTTCGTCGTTATAGAACATTGTGGGCAAACTGGTCTGACTGGTGAGCTCAAAGAGCCGCCGCTGACGATCCTCTCCAGTCGCCTTATCCACACCCATCATGGGGTGCAAGGCTCGGATCACTGGGATGTTCTTCACGAAACAAATATTTTTCAGTGCCTCGGCATACAGGGCCTGCACACCAGGGACGAAGGTTATGCGCGTTCCCTCACCCAAGGCGGCGGCCTCATCCAATGAAATAAAAGTCGGTGCGGCGACCGTGTTTGTGTCGTTCATTCTTACTCCCCGTTTTTCTGGCGTTGCGTTCGGGCAATAGCCTAACAATACCCATGCTAATTGGATTGTGTTTTTGGTTACTCGCCCGCTAGGGCTCATGCAGCCCTGCAGGCCTAAACGGATAGACTTGCTAGCGCGCTAATCAGTCTTGGTCACTTCGACTTTGTGAGTAGCACTGCGCCCGTCTGCGATAACCAAGCCGATCGCACCACTGTCCAACGACGAGTCCCGGGCCGACAGCACCACCTGGCCGTTTATTTCGCCCCACAGTTCATCGCCATTCACACCCAGGCTCATATGTAAGGTATCGCCAAAAGACCAGCCAAATTCGCTCTCGGCTAACACGCTTTCTTGATGCAGGCTTTTGACGAGCTGGACTTTTTGATCCCGGGTAACCATCAACGCATAGAAACGCGTCAGTCCCTGCACCCTAGCGGCAATACCCGCACGAGTAGCGAGATGTGGGGTGACATCTGCGCGAACGATATAGTCAGTCCACTCGCGGGTACCTTGAGAGATCATGCCCAAGCCTTCGTTTTGCACCAAGCGGAACATTTCGGTCCAGCTTACAAGTTGATCAACAGCATCTACCCATGCGCGCTTCCACATCCGGCCCCTATGCTTAGGTCGCTCAAAGACCACTTGAGGATTACCCCGCCAACCCAAATGGTCGAGTTCGATAGAAACGTCTTTATTCAGCCGCACTCCGACCTCAAAAATGGGGCCAGACACGCAAGGTACCTGGATCGATGGCTTCAAAGGATCATCGGGGGCATCGACGTCAATAAAGCACACCTCATCATTCTCGCCGTAATAGGCGACATACAAATTCGCGTCCGGCGATGAAAGTCCTGCGCGAAGATGCTGCCCAGGAAATATGCGCGGTGACGCCATCAGTGTGTAGTGCGATTTTTCGAAGTATTCGGCGACCTCGACGGATGGTGCAAACACCGGCGTGCCGACGCGCGCTCCTGCCTCGCCAGCGATGCGCAAGGATCCACCGCTTGGGTTACTTATCCGGGCAGTGCCTGATTTTACTTGAAAGCCTTGTACCGAGCCTTTGAAGGTAAAGTGAAACTGCGCGCCTTGCTTAGGCTCAAAGCGGTCTTCGCCCGCAAGCGTACGACCCATATTTATGATTTGCGTGGCTTCGCGCGCACAATCGCTGATGCATCGATCCCCGTCTGCGGTTGGGCTGTACAGTCGATCAGCGACGGGCCCGCGCCAATCAAATCCTCTATCAAGACCGGCATCGATACCTTCTACCCCAACCAGAATGCCCATGAGGCAACCCACATTGCCGGAGTTGCAGTCCGTATCCCAACCACAGGTATTTACGATTTTCAGCGTCTTGGAAAAATCACCGTCACCATGAAGCAGCGAGTGAATGATCAAACCGTGGTTCGGCACCATGTGGCAATTACCGCCATACTTGTCGTAACCGTAGTTAGCGGCAAGCAATTCTCTTGTGCCGCGCCAATCTTTCTCAACCTCATGCCACGCCCTCAGATCTGCAATCATCCGCGCAATGACAGAATCCTTTGGGATATAGGTAAGGCCAATATCGATAAGTTGCTGGATATCGTTTTCAACAAAGGCCATGGATTCCATAGCGGCCAGCATCTTCGCACCGTAGACGGCTTCCCCATCGTGACTTACCCGGGCTGCAGCCTCGGCAAATCTCACGGCTTGATCTGGATTCCCTGGCGCCACCATGGCCCAACCATCGATAAAGATCTGAGCGCCAATTTGCTCAGCCACCACCTGACCGTTCAGGGCCATCGAGCCGCTCAACGGTGCTTCGATTCCGCTGGCCAAGCGCAGATATGCCGTATGCTCAGTGGACTGGCCCAAACCGCCCCACCAGAGCACGCTTCTATTCTTTATCAGATAGTTGAGCCAGCTTTCACCAATGTCTTTCGAGCTGATATCGGGATTGGTGCCGTGATCTTCCAAAGCGCGCAAGAAGGTAAATGTTCCCGCGATGTCGTCGTCGGTCACGATCAGTGGCACGTCGAGTTTATCGTGCACGTAGTAATCGATATCGCCCAGACGCTGCTGGATGCGTTCGTAGGACCAGCCCTCGAACGGTCGCCCCAAATAGACGCCGATGACCTTTCCTAAAACGCCGGCGTAAACTCGTTCCGCGTAATCAGCTGTGGTTGCCAAAGTTTGTCTGTCCTCTCTCGGTGCGGTTCGATGCTTGCCTCTGTAAAAACCGGCATACCGCAGCCTTGTTCTTATTGTTCTAGTCGCCCGGGTTACTGCTTTCTTATCATTCGATGCGACAATGTATAACCTTGAGCCGATCGCGCAACCGCATTAGAGAAAGCCCTATGGATACAAAGCGTCGATGGCAGTTTTACAGGAATAGGGTCGGCTCCTGAACCTGATAATTCGTCACGCAACGCCGAATGATTTTACGGTCATCCGCGAGATCGAGCGCCTGGCGGGCGCAGCTTTCGAGCAATACGACATGTCTAAAATCGCCAATGACGAGCCACCCAGTATTGTCGTTCTCAAGCAGTAATGCAGCGACCAACGAATCTGGGTCGCTGTAGATGAATCAGACAGCCCCGTCGCCTACATCATGGCAAGACCCACCGGGGCCCCCATGCGCACATAAATCAAGTCTCGGTGACGCCCGAGTACGCCGGGAACCGAATTGGCAGCGCCCTGATTGACTCAGTAGAGCGTTGGGCAGCATCCCACGGGCTATCGGCTTTAACTTTGTCGACCTTTTGTGAGGTTCCTTGGAATGCGCCCTATTACCAAACGCTTGGCTTTCGGGAGATTCCTGAAAACACACTACTCAGTGAACTTCGCGCCATTAGGCTTGAAGAAAAGCGCCTGGGGTTAGATCGATGGCCGCGATGCTGCATGAAACGCAACGTCAGGCCAATTACGACATCGCACAGTCCAGAGCGACCCGCACGTTAACAGCTACCGCAACCTAATCATCGATTGATAACGTTCTTCTAAGCCGCTTGTTACTTAGTAGCAAAAGGGTCCTCGGTTTTTGGCCAGTATCGATCATCACGCTTGGTAAAGGGGATGATCGTGTAGTCTGGCGTAATCGCACCAGGCCCCTTGATGTAAATGATTTCTGCGGCGATGGACTCAAAACCCGCATAAAAATGCTGCGAAGACTTTACAACCACGCCTTTCAGGGATGCCAGATCCAGTCCTAGGTCTGTAAAGGCCGAAGGGTGAAAAGTTTGGGTTCGGATATCGCTTACCACCAAGTAGACGCCATCAGCTTCCAGTAAAACCCCTGTGCCCATTAGCATCGTAGTCTTGCCCATAAGCTGAGTCATTTTGTGCTTTATCGCACAAACCTTGACTCTTAGGTCTATGGGCCGGCCAGACATAAGGCCCACTTTGCCGCCAATGCGAGCCTGCAAAATGCCGCCCTCACCAACATCCAAGCAGGTTCTCACCAAAAGCGGATCCCAGAAGATACCGAGAGCAATATTCTTCACATCACGCCTGAGTACTTCCGCTAAAACGAAGGTCGAATCTGAGGGTGCGCCACCCCCGGCATTATCAGCGAAGTCCGCGAGCACCAGTGGTTTCCCACTGGGCACGAAAGATTCAACACGACTTATGGCGGCTGGAATATCGGGCCAATCAACTGCCAAAGCCTCTCTGAGATCCCACAGCTTGCGACCAAACTCTTCAGCCACTGCCGCCGCTTGGTCGGCATCGCCGTCGCAAATCGCCAGCATTCTTGTACCCACTCGCTCAACGTCACCCCAAGGAAAACCGTGGGCGAGGGACAGACTCAGGACTCCACCCTGCCCCTCGCGCTGCTGCATCTCATCAACAAAGCCGCGAACCGGCTGATTGGGCGTGTGATACATCGTCAGCATGCGGCAGTCGTAATCCCGCATCACCGGGCGGATCTTTCCCTCCGCCGTATCGGCTGCCAGTTCAAAAAGCTCGCGTGCCCTATCTGGGCTGTCGGTATGCGGGTATTCCTTGTAAGCGACAATCAAGTCAGCGTTATCCAGCATGTCTTGGGTGAGATGGCAGTGAGGATCTAGCTCAACACCAATCACCGTCTGCTTAGCCCCCAAGACCTGCCGGGCGCACTTGAGCAGGTCGCCCTCACAATCGTCGTACCCGTCGGCCGCCATGGCCCCGTGCATGCTAATGAGCGCAATATCTGGCTGAGTTGCTGCGAGATCTGTGAGGATTTCGTCACGGTACTCCTCGTATACCTCGCGCACAGTAGGCCCTGCCGGTTGTGCAAAGGCCGCAAAACTCTCGACCAATTCCCAGCCGCGTTGCTCGGCCGCTTTGCGCCACTCATGCAGCGGTGCCGAAAACATATTGGGCCGAATCGACGTTGATTTGCGGGACACAAAGCTGTCTTCGAACGATAGTCGCCCCGTCGGAATTGGCGAAAAACTATTGGTCTCTGTGCCCAGACCGGCAATAAGTACTTTCATTCGTAAGACTAACCCCTCAACAAAACACGCTTAGCCTACACAGTTTTTATTCGGCGCGGTTAGCGAGCCGCGACGGATCAATCTCAGACAGATCAACGCCTTCGGCCGCGATATCTTCAGGCATCGGGCGCTGCAACACTTGCGAGGCCGCCAACCGTGCGAGCGCTGGTGCGGTTTGAATACCATAACCCCCCTGCCCAGCCAGCCAAAAGAATGCGGGTGCGGTGGTGGAATAGCCGACAACCGGGCACTTGTCCGCGACAAAGCTGCGCAGTCCTGCCCACTTTGATTCAATTCTGTGCACCTGCAAATCGAAGGCCTCTTCGATCCGTTCAACACACAGGGCGATATCCATATCCTCGGGCTGCGCGTCGCAGGCGGGTGATGGCGTTTCGTCCGCAGGTGATATCAAGAGCCTCCCCGCATCGGGCTTTAGGTAGAAATTTTCTTCGATATCGATGGTAATGGGTAAGGAAGCCAACGTTTCGGGAGCCAGCTCGATAGGAGCCGCGACAATGGCCGCAGTCCGCCGTTTGGGCATTAACCCTATGGACTCCGCTTGGGCCAACCCACCGATGTGTTCCGCCCAGGCCCCCGCCGCGTTGACAATCGTGTCGACGCTAAACTCCCCCGCCTCGGTATTGATTTGCCAGTCCCGGTCCGTGTGCGTCAGACCGAGGACTGTCGCATTGCAGCGAAGATCACCGCCAAAATCGCGAAATTGGCGCAAGTACCCCTGATGCAATGCGGCAACGTCAATGTCTTCACCGCTAATATCCAGCATCGCTGCAGTGGCATAACCCTTCTTCACTAGGGGGTTAAGCTTGCGCATCGCAGATTCGTTAATCCGCTCGACCGGCGTCATAACGCCCACTTCAGCAATGGTCTGATCGAGAACGAACTCTTGTTCTTGCCGGGCGATCATCATAATGGGCCGCGGGCGAAACAGTGCTGTATTAAAGTGACCGGTCGATGGGCTTGCAAAAAATGCCCGGGACGCACGGGTTA
>JADHNQ010000149.1 GCA_016779425.1 Pseudomonadales bacterium
CCAAGCCAACCCCACTCGATGCGTGCGTTTGCTTGATTTACATGACGCAAATCGATGCAAACTGCGCTCGCGAACCGATCAATCTCGGCAACCACGCGAACTATCGGCCTACCCATTGCGGTAAGGCCAAGCTGAATACGCGGCAACCATCCAATACAACCTGCAGAAGAACTGCAGATAAAGGTATCGCGTGATTGTTGCGTGCGTACCTGAGGAAATAACATGACCGATGGACCCTTTGCCTCGCTAGGGCTGCACCAAAGCTATTGCGAAACCGTAGCCGATCTCGGATTTGAAGAACCGAGCGATATACAGCGCGCCGCCATTCCCGAGGTGCTTGCACACAAAGATATTCTCGGCATTGCGCAAACCGGCACCGGTAAAACCGCAGCCTTTGGTTTACCTCTGCTGCAAAACCTGGTGCAGGAGGCCGCCCAGCGCAAGGGTGAGCTGCGAGCCAAACCCCGACACCCCAGGGCGCTAATCTTGGCGCCGACACGGGAACTTGCTCTGCAAATACATGAAGAGCTGGGTCGTCTGACCGGCCCATCGAAGATGAATCACGCCTGCGTGATTGGCGGAGTCGGCCAAAACCCACAGGTTAAAAAGCTGCGCGCTGGCGTTGATATTTTGGTCGCCGCGCCTGGACGGCTGCTGGACTTGATGAACCAAGGACACATCAATCTAAGTGAAACGCAGTTCTTGGTGCTCGATGAGTGCGACCGTTTAATGGACATGGGCTTTATCCCCGATGTACGGCGCATCATTAAGGCGCTGCCAGCGCAGCGCCAAACGTTATTGTTCTCCGCCACCATGCCCACTGAGATTGCGAAGCTTTCCAAGGAAATCCTGCGTAACCCCGTACGCATTGACGTGACCCCGGAGGAAGTGACCGTCGCCAAGATTCAACAGAAAGTCGTACATGTCAAAACAGCACAAAAACGCGCAGCACTAGAGCACTTACTCAGAGACGAAAGTTTGGTTCGCGCCATCGTATTCACCCGCACCAAGCACGGTGCCAATAAAGTGGCACGACAGCTCAACGCCTCGGGCTTCGTCGCCGAGGTCATTCATGGCAACAAAAGCCAGGCAGCTCGACAACGGGCTTTGGAGAATTTCAAATCCGGCAACGCATGGATCTTAGTCGCCACGGACATCGCCGCACGGGGAATCGACATTCGCGCCATATCCCATGTATTTAACTACGAACTCCCCCACGAGCCCGAAAGCTATGTACACCGCATCGGGCGGACAGCGCGAGCAGGCGCCGCCGGCGTGGCGTGGGCCTTAGTCGACGCCTCCGAGGTTGGTCGACTCAAGGCAGTACAGCGGTTTACCAAGCTAACCCTGGAGCGGGTCACCCTAGATCTGGATCTTGACGCGGCAACTCGGCAGCTGGCCCCGGTCAAGCCAGAGCCGAAGGAGACTAACCAAGGCAACAAAAGGCCCCCAGCAAAGCGCGGGGGATCGCGTCAAGGTGCGAACCAAAACAACGAAGCCGCTGGCAGGCGACCCAACAAGTCTCGGCGCAAACAAGCTTCTGATAGCGAGGGTGAGCGCGCTCACGCAAAGAGCAGGCCCGAGGGCATTACCCAAGAAAAAAGAGGGGGCAAAACCCAGGGAAAAATCGACGGTCAAAAAGAAGTGGATGGCAATCGCCCTGACGTCAGCAACGCCAATCGCGATCCCTATGCAGAGCAGCGGCGCAACAGACGTCGCCCGAGCAATGCCAAGCACGGCGGTAATCCGAACCCGCGAGGTGGAACCAATAACGGCAACCGGGGCCAAGGTAAAAGCGCGGCGGGAATCGAGGGTGGAGATAGACCGCCAAGGCGAAGGCGCAGAGAAAACTCTAGACAGGCCTAATGGGTTTTTCGCTGACTAATATTGCCTCCCCGGTTTGCTAACCAGCCTCGTCCTCGAGGTGCAACGCCGGTCAAAAGACGACGGCCTTTGAGCCGTCGCTCTAACCGACGCCTCTGGCCCTGAACTGCCGACCCTTGATTTTATGTTGGTTCAGCAGTTGTTGGGCGACACCTGCCTGTTCTTTTGCAACTGCCACATAGCTGACCATGGGCAATATGTCGATTTTTCCGACGGCATCTGCAGCTAGCGCACCACCGGCGGTTAGTGCACCTAGAATGTCACCGGGACGAAGCTTTTGTTTACGCCCACCATTGATCTCAAGGGTATGCACGCTGGGTGCTGCCAAGGTGGCATGAGAACTAAGCGGATCACCCTGAGTATCGCTATCCGCCCGCCAAAGACGCATAGCGCCGCGGTTCAAATCCGTTTCCATGGCCTTTAACCGCGACATTTCCCGATCCGATACGAGCGATATCGCCGTGCCATTGCGTCCGCTACGACCGGTGCGCCCAATTCGGTGAACATAGCTCTCGACCTGATGCGGTAACTCAAAGTTAAAGACCGCGTCTACGTCATCAATGTCCAGCCCCCGGGCTGCCACATCTGTCGCAACCAGCACGTTGGCACTGCCATTGGCAAAGCGAATCAATGTCTGGCTACGGGCTTGCTGCTCCATGTCGCCATGCAGCGCGACGGCTCCGACTCCCATCTTTTGCAGCTCTAGGCTCACTTCGGCGCAATCGTTCTTGGTGTTACAAAAGACCAGGTTCAGCTTGCCGCCGTAGAATTGGAGCGCTTCGTTGAGCACTTGGGCTCGGGCGGGCAGGTCGCGATGAGGCGCATGGCACCAATACTCAACAATGGCGGGCGCCGTTTCGGTTTGCGTGACATCAACACGCACAGCATTCGGACACAGAGCCGCAACCACCTTGGCCACCTCCCCAGGGAACGTCGCAGAAAACAGCAAATTTTGCCGGGGCGATGGCAAGAAACCCAGAATGGCGTCAATTTCGTCCGCGAAGCCCATGTCGAGCATTCGGTCAGCCTCATCGAGTACCAATATGCCGAGCCCGTGGGCGTGCAGTGTGCCTTTTTGCAGGTGCTTGAGTACGCGACCCGGCGTGCCAACGACAATATGCGCACTGTGCTGCAACGAACCAATTTGCGGCCCAATGGCTACCCCACCGCAAAGGGTCACGATCTTGGTGTTGGCTAGGTTTTTTGCCAGAGACCGAAGACTATCGGCAACTTGATCCGCCAGTTCCCGCGTTGGACACAGCACTAAGGACTGCACGTGAAATTTTGTTTCCTGCAAATGCTGCAAACAGCCCAATCCGAAAGCAGCGGTTTTACCGCTACCCGTACTTGCTTGGGCAACCACGTCGGCACCGGCAAGCACATGAGGCAGTGCAGCAGCCTGGATAGGCGTCATCTGGTCATAGCCGAGACGCTGCAGCTGGAGCTGCAGCTGCGGGCGCAATTCAAGGGCCGAAAATAGGGGTTGGTCAGTCATGGCGGCAGCTTACCGCGTTTGCACCTAACAAGTATGTTTGGCGAGAAAATCTTCCGCGGCGGCAAAAATTGTTTGGCGTCGCTCACTCTTTAGTCGGTCCAATGCACGAGGCATCAACGCAAGTCGCGGATTGGTCACGAAGAAATCACGGTTCTTGTCGATGAAGCGCCAGTACAGGCCATCCATCACGTCGCACCAAGGACCCTTCTTGTAGTCACTCATCTTAAGAAGATAGTTGGAGCCACAAATATAGGGCTTGGTGGCAAAGATACCGCCGTCGCTGAATATGCCCATGCCATAAACGTTCGGCCCCATCACCCAGGACGACGAATCGACATACATCTCCATAAACCAACAGTGCACTGCTCTTGGTTCAATCTCGCATAGGGTCATGAGATTGCCTACAACCATGAGCCTTGGAATATGGTGGGACCAGCCTGATTGCCGGGCTTCCTTGATCGCTACGTCGAGGGGCTCGATACCGGTGTCGCCGGTGTACCAGGCGTCGGTCAACTGGCGCTGATGCTGCCAAAAATTGTTCTGATGCTGTTGATGGCTAAAGTGTTGGTGAATACCGCGAATAAACTCGCGCCAGCCGATCACCTGACGTAAAAATCCCTCGATGCTTTGCAGCGGTATTTCCCGCTCCCGAGAGATCGCCAAAGTTCGCTCGACGATGTCGTTTGGCGTAATCAGTCCCAGATTCAAAACCGGGCTCAGCACGCTGTGAAAGAGCGTTTTCGAACGCTGGCTAATGGCATCTTCATAGGGGCCGAAAAGCGTTAGGCGCTGATCGAGAAAGTCATCAAGCCACGCCAGTGACTCTTGTCTGGTCACCGGCCAGCTGAACCCTTCGACGGATCCCGGATGATCTGGGAACAGTTCCTTCACTTGCTCAGACACTTGAGCGACCACGCCGTCCTGGCGAGGCAGGGGCATTGCCGGCGGATCAACATCCTTCGGCAGCTTTTTGCGGTTATCCTCGTCGAAGCTCCACTGTCCGCCCTGGGGACCTCCGTCCGAGTCCAGCAGCACGTTCAATCGCTTGCGCTGAAACTTATAGAACGAGGCCATTTGCACCTTGGTGCGACCGTCGAGAAAATTCGCGAATGTTTCCCGGTCGCACAAAAACATAGGCGATGACAAAACACGCCGCTCAATACCCGACTCCATGGCCCACTGCTCAAGGCGCGCCTGCATCGCCTTCCCCTCGACTTCGAAGTAGCAAAGCTCGGTAACAGCATGTTGCTGACTTAGGTGCTGCAGGACTTCGACAAACTCGTCTATGGAACTCGCCGCCGAAACGCTTGGCGCTTCATCGTCAAGCGAGTGATATGCAACCTCTACTCCTGCCGCCTGCAGGGACTGGGCGTAGCTGCGCATGGCCGCCAGCACCAGGACGAGCTTTTGCTGATGATAGGCGAAGTGCTGACACAGAAACCGATGCTCTATCATAAATACGCAGTCGATCTCAGCCGCTTGGACATGAGCTAGCGGAAATAGCTGGTTGCCTAAAACGAGCAGAGCACGTTTCGTTTTCATAAGTGAACCTCTGTCATAGGAGCGCGCACTGAAGGCTGACAGGCCTGACAAACATAGATGCGACGACCGCTCACTTCGATACGCTCAACGGTGCTGCCGCAGTGATAACAATCTTCATTTTGCCGATCGAATATCAAGTGACGGTAACGCCGACGCGACAGACCCTTTGCCCGCAACTTTTTCACGCGCGCGGCAGTGTTCGTAACACCCGAGGTGGCATAAGCCTGTCGAGTGAGCGCAAGCGTATTGCGGGCTAAAACCCCCAGCTGACGCCGCGACAAATCTCTGGGCCGGTCAAACGGATTCAATCCGGCATTGAACAAAATTTCTGAGCGCAAATAATTACCAATGCCCGCCACGAAACTCTGATCCAAGTACAGGGCGGCGAGGGAACGTCCCGCAAACTTAGGATCCTGCAGGCGCGCTAGCAAATCGCGCCACACCACATGGTCGTCCAATGCGTCGGGCCCCAGTCGAGCTAAGTACTTTTGACTGGGTAACGTTTCTGGCGTGTGGACTTCAATCTCCGACGCGCTGTACAAAAGCGCGCTGTGGGTCTCGGTATAAATGGCAAGGCGCAGGGTGCGATTGGTGCGCGGTGGTTTGTCGCGCCGCGTGATATACCATCGACCGTAAAGCTGGTTGTGGCTATAGATCGTCAAACCGCTATCAAAGTGCGTTAACAGCGCCTTGCCGCGACTGCTTACCCACTCCACCCGCTGACCCGACAGCTGTGATCCAAAACGCGCTACCTTTGGCTGAGTCAGCAGCACCTTTTGCGCTTCGCGACCGGCGAGTACCTTATGTATTCG
>JADHNQ010000150.1 GCA_016779425.1 Pseudomonadales bacterium
AAGCCACCTCGGTTGTCAAAGATGTCGACTTTCAGGTGGGACGCACCGGCGCAATTACACCGGTTGCACGATTGCAGCCTACCTTCGTGGGCGGAGTTACGGTGACCAATGCGACACTTCACAACATGGACGAGATCGCTCGGCTGGATTTGCATGTGGGCGACCGCGTGATGATTCGCAGAGCCGGCGATGTGATTCCGCAAATTGCCGGCGTGATTAGCAGTCAGCGCCCGGCAAATGCTCGAGGCATCGAGCTACCCAAGGGGTGTCCATCTTGTGGCAGTAGCATAATGCGTCAAGGAGATGAGGTGGTGGTTCGCTGCAGTGCCACTCGAGACTTTTGTCCGGCTCAACGCAAGGAGGGCTTAAAACACTTTGTCTCACGGCTGGCCTTGGATGTGGACGGATTGGGCGACAAGCTGATTGATCAATTGGTGGATCAAGAGCTGGTTGCCAATGCAGCAGATCTCTTTGCTCTGACTCATCAGCAGTTGGTGGCCCTTGAGCGTATGGGGGCGAAATCCGCAGACAAGTTACTTGCGGCACTGGAGGCGGCTAAGCAAACAACTCTGCCGCGTTTTATCTACGCTCTGGGGATACGCGAAGTGGGCGAGGCGACGGCGGCGGCACTTGCGCATCACTTTGGCGACATTGAGCCGCTGTGCGATGCAGATGCACAGGCCCTTGAAGCTGTCACCGACGTCGGCCCGATTGTGGCGCAATCCATTGTTGAGTTCTTTGCCCACTCGGATCAGCGCAAGCTAGTGCTCGCGCTACAGAAGGCCGGCGTACATTGGCCCTCTATCGACGTTGTCTGTTTGCAAGATCTGCCGCTGGGTGGGCAAACCTGGGTTCTAACTGGCACCCTTGAGGCGCTTTCTAGAACAGCAGCAAAACAGAAGCTAATCGAACTGGGGGCCAAGGTGGCTGGTTCGGTATCGGCCAAGACGACGGTGGTAGTCGCTGGCCCCGGTGCTGGCAGTAAGTTAGAAAAAGCCCAGTCTTTGGGCATAGATGTACTCACAGAAGCAGAATTTATGGCCTTGTTAACCCAGTACGCGAAATGAGAGGAAACATGAAAATTGCTTGGATGTTGGCGCTAAGTCTTTTGTTTGTTGCCGGGTGTGCTTCGGGTCCTCCGGCAGATCCGAATAACATCTGCCGCATTTTGGCCGATGAAAAAGGCTGGAAAAAAGATGCGCGCAAAGCCCAAAAGCGTTGGGGGTTGCCGCCTCATGTGGGCTTTGCCTTTGTGCATCGAGAGTCGACATTTCGCGCAAGGGCGAAACCCGAACGCAAAAAGCTCCTAGGGATCGTGCCGACGGTGAGGCCTTCGTCGGCTTTTGGCTATGCCCAGGCAACAGACGAAGCATGGTCCGACTACAAAAAAGCAACCGGCCGAACTTTTGTGCGACGCAACAATATGGGTGATGCGCTCGATTTTATCGGTTGGTATAACCACACCAGCAATAAGCGATTGGGGCTCTCGAAGAGCGATGCCTATAGCCTTTATTTAGCTTACTACAGCGGACATGGCGGCTACGCTCGCGGCACATGGAAACGCTCTTCGGCGATTAAGGGCTATGCTAAGAAGGCCGCACGGCAGGCAGCAATTTACAAACGCCAGCTACGGCGCTGCAAAGTCTAAAGTTGAAATAGTTTATTTGGCGATGGCGGCAGTTCGTCCGCTCTGCGGATGAGTTTGGTGAGCCAGCCGATATAAGGTTTTGCCTGGCGTAGCAGTTTGGCGACGCTGGTATCGTTTTCGTCGCTGCGAAAGGCGCGACGGAAGATGGGTGCGTAGTACAGTGGTTTACCGAAGAACACTCCGTGGGTAGAGAAATGGTTTCGAAGCTCATTAAACTCGTCCCGGCTATCCACCATGTTCGGCAAGAGAACAATCGGTGGTGGTGGTCCTTCCAGATTACTTTTTTGCCGATTAAATAGGGCCTTGAGCTCGTCAAGGTAGTGCAGAGTGGCGAAAACGTCCGCATCTCCCACCGATGTAGGCACGAAGATGGTATCGCAATGGGTGAGAAACGTGCTGCGGGAGGGCTCGTTTCCTGCCGGGCTGTCGAAAACTATGTATTTCTGGTTGCTGCTGTAGGGGAAATCAGAGCCCATGTGATTAATCAGGTTGCCGTTATTGGGCGAACCCGAATTCAGAAAAAAGTCCTCATTTTCCAGCACGCTGAAACGAGGGTTTTCGAAACGGCGCAGGGAATCACTGCTCGTCTTTTGCACGTCGAGATCAATCAGTTCGACCCTGGAATTCGGGTGCAGGGTCGCAATGCCCAAGCTCGCCATGAGCGCCAAGGTGCTCTTGCCAACGCCGCCCTTCGAATTGGCAAATACTACAGAGCGCGGCTTGGTCAGATTTGACTGACCGGCAAGCTTCGGACTTTCAGAGTTCAATATCAGTACTCGAACGCGGCGCGGCGATTATTGCTCAGCGCCACCAATCACGGGTTCTTCGCTATCTTCAGCAACCGCGGCAGTAAAGGCTTCCAGTCTGTCCGATACCACGGGTGCGGTCGCCGCGTTACCTTCCCAGTCGGTGGAAATCTCGCCGACTAACTTTGCGCCTTCCATGCACTCGATGGATCCATACTTGATGTTGCCGCGAATACGTCCGGAAGCACATACCGTGAGCTTGCCGGAAAGCTGCAGGCTATCTTCAACGGTTCCTTCCACCTCGGCCGTCTCGCCGGAGATATCACCGACAACGCAGCCACCCGGTCCCACGATGAGGTGCTTCACTGCGACTTTGCCGACGATTTTGCCGTCGATACGCGCGGTTCCGTCGATGGCTAAGGATGCGCCTTCTAGGTGCGTCGCCGGGCCTACGTAAAATTCGTAATCTGATTCGTTCTGCGCCATGTCTAATTTCCTCTTTAACTGAAAGTTAATGCTTTGTTAGGTAATGCTTTTCTCAAACTGTTTTGTCACCTGGGCTAGGGAGCTCTCTGACTCCTCCGCCATCGTGACTAGCTCGCCGGTGATGACAGCTCCCGGGCTTACTGCCAATTTGAAGAAGCGGATTACGCCGCTCACCTCCGCAGACGAGTCAATGGAAACACTGGTGGTGCCAGTGACGTTCGCATCGACCCGTCCGGCAATCTCTACCCTTGGCGCATTGATTTCGCCCGTGAACGTTCCGCCTTCCAAGATTTTGACGACACTATTGTCCTGTTCCGTACACATGACAGAACCGTTGACGGTTCCTGCAATGACAAGTTCCTGGCAAAAGGTGATATCGCCGCTCAGTACAGTTCCGGCGGCGACAAGACTTGTGGCAGCATTTCGACTCTGTTTCGAGATCATCGACTCCAACCAAGGTGGACGTTCGAGTATTAAGTCGGTCGAGTCTACTATAAGTTAATAGAAATAATGCCAGATTGAGAAGAATGTTTGCGTGTCAGTAGCTAACGCCCATCCCTTGGCGAACATCGTTGCTGACACCGTAGGTAGGGATTGGGTAGCGCAGACCGTTGCGTGATAGGGCATCCATGCCCTGGATGATGCGTGGCAGGAAGTCAGGCGGAATTGCCATCAATAGCTCATCCTCCATCACGCCTCCATATCGCCGTTCGGCAAAACACGGTAGAGACAGACTCGGTTCTCCCGTGGCTAGGGCTCTACCCCAGCTATCAGCACAGGCCGACTCGCCAACACAGCCGAACTCGAGTTTCTTGTAACCCGTCCACTGCAAACCGTTAATGAAGATGATCATCTGGGCAGGAGTCGCGTAGATCAGGCAAATGTCTGGCGGGTTCAGTCGACCGCTGGCCAGTGGGCTCACCGCCATCGCTTCATATTGACCGAAAGGCACCACATCCATGGCCGCTTGGTGGGCAGCTGCATCTTCCGCTGTACCGTACCAGACGCCATGCATCCGCTCGCCAGAAAGCCATTCTTCGTTGCGCGGGTGCAAACCGATGACGGTACTGCACTGCGCGCCCACCAGGTCATCCGCAGTAATTCCGACGGTCCAGCCATTCCTTGCTGCTTGGCCCACAATCTGGTCCGTGGTGTGAACGTCACTGGGACGACGTATGCGCGGTATCTGCTCCATCTCATCGCGGTTTGAAAAAAGCTTCATGCCGATCGGTGTCGTGCGCAGCCGCAATAGTCGATTCAAATCCTCGACGACTTTGACGCCGTCGAAGTCCAGTTCACTTGCAATGATCTCTGACATCGATATCTCTCCCCATTTTTCGCGTCATGTTAACGAAAGCTTCTCGGTAAAAAAGGCCAAACAGACGTTGGCCAAATGCCCGGGCTCGTCGTAATGAACCATGTGGCCTGAATTTTCGAACCAGTGATGCTCACAGTCGTTAAACATATCAATTCGATGCTGCATTTCGTTTTCCGCAAATCGACCGTCAAAGGTGTCACTGCCCATCTCTGCCCCCCAATACTCATGGGATAGCATGCCGCTGATCACGCAGCATGGAGCCTGGATGTTACGCCAAAACTTCGCATCGTTATCGCGGGAAGCTCCAACAAAGACGCTGCTCGCCCGCGAGTCGAAGGCCCATTCGATGCCATCGGCAGTAGATCTGAGGAGATGTGGTACCAAGTTTTTTGCGTGAGAGCGATCGAGTCTGGGATTGTTGCGCAGCAAGCGTTCTGCGGCTTCAGCTTCGCTCTGAATGGGTCGACTCCGCCGAGGTTGTTGGCGCAGGCGGTTGAGAATCATGAACTGCAAAACCTGCATCTCGGCGGCTTCATCGCTCTCGTGAGCACGGTGTGGTGGCCCTAAGCCTTCGATGATGGCAACAGCCTCTATTTTCTCTGGAAAGATAGCGGCGTATTTGCTGACGATGTGGCCGCCAAGGCTGTGGCCCCATAGCGCCAGCCGTTCTCCTGCTAACGCCGTGATTACCTCGTGCAGATCCAGTACAAAATCAAAAACGCCATAGGCATCGCTGGCGCTGCTTTGCCCGTGTCCTCGAAGTTCTGGCATCAGTACATGAAAATGCCTGCTAAGCACCGTGGCGACCGGGAGCAGCGCATGAGCGCTGTCTCTTAACCCGTGGTGCATGACAAGAGTGGCGGTCGCTTTGTTTTCCGGCGCGAGCTCCAGCACGCTGAGCCCTAAGCCGTTACTTTCAACGCGGTGCACCAGCGGCTGTGAGTTGCTGGTGATCATATTAAGTGCGTGCAAGGAGCGACGCCGAGTTTCTGGAAGAGAACCTCAATCTCAAAGCGATCGATGCGCGATCTAGACCGTCACCCGGCTGAAATTAGGGGGCCGCTTCTCGATGAACGAACGCACACCCTCACGAAAATCATCCTTAGTGAGACTTTGCGCCATCCAGTCATTGGTTTCATGCATGGCCTCCGCCAACGGCATATTCAGATGACGATAGACTTGAGACTTCATCACTTGCAGGGATACCGGAGCGGCACTGGCGGCGAGATTGCGAACATAGTCTTGGGCAGTTGAAAGTGCTTCGCCGGTCTCTACCAAGCGTTCGGCGAGGCCGATGTCTTTTGCTTCTTCGCCATTGAATTTGCGAGCACTCCACAGCAGGTCAAGCGCATTGCCTGAACCGATAAGTCTTGGCAGGGTCCAGCTTACGCCATGCTCAGCGATGAGGCCGCGCTGCGAAAATGCGGTGCTGAATTTAGCTTGGCGCTCGACGATGCGTAGGTCCGCCAGGGTCGCGATTGCAAAACCCAACCCAGCACAGGCTCCGTTGATTGCAGCAATAATGGGCTTACGAA
>JADHNQ010000151.1 GCA_016779425.1 Pseudomonadales bacterium
AAGGACTACCTGCATGACGTCACCGGCTCGCGTGTATTCCTTAATGGTTTCTACCGCTTCCTGAAAAGCCTCTTCACCAAATTCAGAAACAAAATCGCTTTCGCGTAGGGTTTGGTTGGCATTGCCATGTTCT
Organism: Pseudomonadales bacterium; assembly: GCA_016779425.1. Taxonomy (GTDB): domain Bacteria; phylum Pseudomonadota; class Gammaproteobacteria; order Pseudomonadales; family Azotimanducaceae; genus UBA4421. Next base: position 134 of record JADHNQ010000151.1, read on the forward strand.
AGGCCCGTTACGGGCAGTGCTAAGGCGGCCTCGCGCTCTTGCAGTCGGCGGTGCATTTGGTCTTGTGCGCCTACGTCGTCGGCATCGACCAAACTGATCATCTGCATGCGACCCTCAAGGTTATCGAAGACGACAACCTCCTCACTTACCATGAGTACGATGTCGGGTGTATCTAAGCGGTCGCCAGCGATACTGGGCTGCAGGCGTTTTTCAACATAGCGCACGGTGTCGTAGCCAAAGTAACCCACCAAACCACCAAAGAAGCGTGGTAGCTCGTCAAGGTTGGCAACGTCGAAACGCGCCTGAAAGGCTTCAATAAAGGATAGAGGGTCGTCGGTCTCAACCTCTTCGACGATCTCGTCGTCGGTGAGCACTTGAACGCGACGGTCATTGACCTTGAGGACGGTCCGAGCGGGCAGACCAATGATGGAGTAACGCCCCCACTTTTCACCGCCCTGGGCGGACTCCAACAAATAGCTGAAGGGGCCTCGTGCGAGCTTCAGATAAACCGAAAGGGGTGTGTCGAGATCTGCAAGAGCTTCGTGAACGACGGGAACACGTCGATAGATAGGATTTGAATTTGTCATGTGTCATTCCGCAGAAAGAAAATGGGGGATTACCCGAGGCTTCTTTTTGGCACCATCACGGCAAGATGGGCATTGAACCTCATACGCATTTAGCGTCGCCAGCAACCTCGCCAGCGTTTCTCGTTTCTGTTCTGGTTCACACAAGACATAGCGTTAAATCTGTCTGCAAATTCACGCGGAGGCTAACACGAGATTTGGTTGATGTGGAGCCTTCGCGGTGTGGCGTAAGCCCAATGTCCGTCAGCTAGCCGGCAGTATTTCTCGCATCTGATCAAAGACGAAGTCCGGCTCTAAGGAGTGCACATCAATGCCATGGTTATAGCCACTTCGAAAACAGGCCACATCGACTCTGGCTGCCTTGGCCGCACCCACATCGGCACTGGAATCGCCGATCATCAGCGCCTGCTCCGCAGTTACATTCAGCTCTTTTAGACACAGCAGTACGGGGTCAGCAGCGGGCTTGGGTTGTGGTGCGGTATCGCCGCTGATCACTGACTCGAAGTAGCCGTCAAGAGACAGAGCTGCCAGCAGAGGTAAAGTAAAACGCTCCGGTTTGTTGGTCACCACGGCTAGTTTCGCACCTGCGTCATGCAGCGCGTCTAGGGTGTCGATGACGCTTTCATACGGAGTGCTTGAGTCCGCGACATGCGCTTCGTAGTAGCTAAGGAACCGTTCAAACAGTTCATCAGTTTCAGGTTCTGTGAGCGTTAGCTGGTGATGTTGTACTGCCTGAATGATCGAGTACCGCGCACCAAACCCAATCCACTGTCTCGCCTGATCGACGCTCACGCCCGGGAATCCTGCCTCAAGCAGGCTGATGTTAAGCGCTCGACCTAGATCCGGGGCGGTATCGACCAGAGTGCCGTCAAGATCGAACAGGTAGGCATCGTAAGGGCGCAGCATGCTGCTCATGCGTCGGCAATTTCGTCGCGCATGGCGCTTATCGTGGCTGCATAGTTGTCTGCGCCGAATATGGCAGTACCCGCCACAAAGGCATCTGCCCCTGCTGCAGCAGCTGCGCCAATGTTGTCGATCTTAATACCGCCATCAATCTGTAAGCGAATATCTCGACCGCATGCGTCGATAAGGCCGCGGGCTTGGCGCAGCTTTTCAAGACTCGAGGGTATGAAGGCTTGACCCCCGAAACCCGGATTGACCGACATGATTAACACCAAATCGATCATCTCGATGACCGGCTCTAGTGCCTCGAGGGGGGTCGCTGGGTTGAAGACTAATCCAGCCTTGGCACCTCCATCGTGGATCATCGAGAGGGTTCGATGCAGATGTTCAGTCGATTCCGGGTGGACGGTTATATAGTCCGCGCCGGCAAGTAGAAAATCCTCCACCAATCGGTCAACGGGTTTCACCATCAGGTGAACATCGATACAGGCATCGATACCAGTCTTGCGCAATGCGCTGAGCACCAACGGCCCGACGGAAAGATTGGGCACGTAGTGATTATCCATCACATCGAAATGAATCGTATCAGCGCCGGCGGCCAGTACGTTGGAGACTTCATCGCCCAAGCGGGCAAAGTCTGCAGCCAGTATGGACGGGCATATCCAAGGGGGTGTGGGAGGTGTCATGGCAGCCGTTTTTACCGAAAACGGTTATGTTAACCGAGCTGAATGCAGATGCATGGGTTTTCTCAACAGGCGACGACTTAGCTCTAGGAACTAACTTGCGTAATGCTCTGATAGTCATTGGGTGTGCCGATATCGGTCCACTGCCCTGTATGCACTTGAGCGCCGACTTTATTTTGGGCCACAGCGTCAAAGAACAGATCGCGCACTGAAAATGGTCCGCTGGGTGAACCATTAAACAGATCCCGGTGAATTAGGCCGATGCCCGCATAAACGTAATCGCCGCCTCGCGCGGTAATCCGGCCTTCGGCGAAGGCGAAATCGCCGGTATCTCTGCTGGCAGGTTTCGGCACGAGTACCAAGTGGGCGAGGTCGCCGTCCTTGAGGGTTGTTGGTAGGTGGGTAAAGTCGAAGTCCGAGAAAATGTCGGCATTACAAAGCCAAAACATGGGTTGCTCAAGCAGCGGTAGTGCCTTCTTAATGCCGCCACCCGTTTCTAACAGCTCTTTTTCGCGGCTAAAACGAACCGGCAGCCGCACACCTTTGTCACGAGTTAGTGCGTGCTCAATTTGCTCACCAAGGTGGTGAGTATTGACGATTACCTCTTTCACTCCTGCCTGCTCGAGTTGGTCGAGCAGATGAAAGATCATTGGCCTGCCTTGCACAGGCAGCAGGGGCTTGGGGGTCTTGTTCGTAAGCGGCGCCAGCCGTGAGCCTTTGCCAGCAGCGAGAACCATGGCCTTCATGAAGCGTCATTCCCAGTTAGAAGCGAATTGGTGGCGGCTCGCTCTGCCCACTCACCCAGCAAGGGCGATAGCATTTCGGTTGCGTCATGGGCTGCCGCCAGCGCTGACGTTCGTGCAAGCACTGAAGGGATGTAGTGCAGGTGACTGGATTTGCCGTCACGCAGATGCAATCGAGCAAAAATGCCTACGGCCTTGATTCGGCGCTGTATGGCGCAGGCATCGTGCCACCAGGTAATCTGTTCTTGTGCTTTCCCGGCAAGCATTTCATTCCTCAACGCGAATCGGTGCAGGGCAGTCGCTATCACTGCGTCGTCGTGCACTGCATAACAATCTTGAAGCAGAGAGGCGGCGTCATAGAGTGCTGGGCCGATAAGCGCATCCTGAAAGTCCACCATGCCAACACGCGGGTTATCTGGGTCGCCCGTAAGCAACAAGTTTCGGCAATGGTAGTCTCGGTGCACGCAAACTTGAGGTTGCTCCAGCATGGCCTCAACCAGCGTCGTCCGAGCCGCTGCCAACGTATTTTGGTCATTAGCGGACAACGGTATGGACATTAGGCTCCTCGCAAACCATTCGGCGCAGAGGTCAAATTCCATGTTGAGCCGATCTTCTGTGTAGGGCGGTATCTGAGGGTCAGCGAGCTCCTGCAAAGGTTTAAGTGCATCGAGTGCAAGATTGAGAACGTCCGCGAGCGCGGTCTGGTCGGCGCTAACTCGCCGGTAGGCATCGTACAAATGGTCTGAACCCAAATCCTCCATCAGGAAAAAGCCATTGATTTGATCGGCTGCCAAAAGTTTCGGTGTGCCCAGGCCGTGAAACAGTTCTGCCAAGGCGACAAATTGCTGGTTGTTTTCTAGGGTGGGTGGGCTCGACATAGCGACCCATGAACGGCCCGATATCGCATCCTCTAGGCGGTAAAACTCGCGATGGCTTGCCTCGACGCGCAGCGGATGGGGCATGATCTGGCAGGGAGTCGAGAACAAAGTCTGCAGCTGCTGCGCACACCAGTGACTGAGTAATTGAGCTGTTGTGTTGAGTGTCGGCACGAATTGATTATATCCACAGAGCCAATTCTTTTATCATGCCGCGATGAACTTCTTCTTCTGCCGTTTTAAGCGGTCCGTAATGCTCGTACTGGTGCTTTTCAGTGGACACGCACTGGCAGAGGAGAATGTGAGAGAAACTTCAGAAATCGAATCTGCCGCATCGGCTTCGAGCGATTCAGCCACGAACCTAGCGCGACGCTTTTACCGTCGTACCCTGGAGCCAAGCGCTGAGAATTTTGGCCAGTGTTTGGGGAGCTACGCGGTGCCAGTCCACTTGCAGCCTCCCAGTCATGGATCCGATGACATACTAGATGATTCTGGTGACCGCCTGATTACCGCTGAGCTTGACCGCCTCACAGGCGATCGCGATGGACAGATTCGGCTGCAGGGTAACGTACTGATTCGCGAGGGTCAGCGGTTGCTGCAGGCGCAAAGCGCCCAGCTCGAGCAAGAGGGTGGCGAAATTCGCTTCCCTCAAGGCCTTTTAGTAACCCAGCCCAATCTGGTGGTTGCAGGTGAGCAAGCCGAGATTGGGTTGCAGAAAGAGACCATGCAGCTCAACACAGTGCAGTGGTTGTTGCTGAAGCAACAGTTACGTGGCTCTGCGGCTTCTCTGACTCAGAGCGATTCCGGCCAGGTGGTTCTGAATAAGGCAGAGCTAACTCGTTGTCTGCCAGGTAACCAAGGCTGGTCCCTTGGCGTTGAGCGGTTGGAGATAAATGAGAGTAAGGGATATGCCCAGGCCAGGGGCGCGGTGCTTAAGGTCAAGTCGATCCCGGTCGCCTATTTGCCGCGCATGCGAGTCTCCATGGACGACAGTCTCGCCAGCGGTTGGCAAATGCCGACGGGGGGGCTGAGTAGTCGAGATGGCCTCGAGGTTTCGCTTCCCTACTACTGGAGCATTGATGAGAGCCTCAGCGCGACCGTGGCGCCTCGCTGGATCAGTCGTCGCGGTCTTGGTGTCGATGGCCGGGTGAACTATGCCGATCAAAGTCAGGTCGCTGAAGTAACTGGGTCTTTTTTGTCCTCGGATGATTTGTACAACGGTTACTTCGACCGAGATACGTATAAGGCCCTGGGTGGTGATCGTGTTGCAGGTTCCTTTGAGTCTGCAGATCGCTGGTTGCTGGCACTGCAACAGGCGGGGAAGCTTGGGCCGCTGAGTACGCGCATCGATTTCGCACGCAGTAGCGACAGGGACTTTTTTCGCGACCTCGACTCCTATGTAGGCTTAGCCAGCCCGACAGCGTTACAGCAGTTTGCTGAGGTCGCCTACGTGACCGCTCACCTAGATTTGCGTCTGCAAACTGTGGGCTTTCAGCGTTTGGATGAGTTGAACATCTCGGACTACAAAACAAGCCCAGCGCTGCTGTTGGACTATCGCAGCAATCCTCTTGAACTAGGTTTCGGATGGGGGCTAAGGGCACATATCGCCGAGTTTGGCCAGCGCTTAGGGCGTTTGTCCAACGTGCACCGGGTTATACCCAATGTAGAGGGCCGCCGGACTCATCTAGAGCCCTCGATCGCTTTCCGTCGGGATTCCCAGTCTGGCTACTGGGCG
>JADHNQ010000152.1 GCA_016779425.1 Pseudomonadales bacterium
ACAAAATGAAACACCAAGATTGGAGTGTCAACAGTTTTGTTACTTTAAGTGACATCGAAACTGGGACAGTCTTGTCGCGACGCTTTCCAAGCTTATGATAACTAGACACTTTTACTTATTTTGTCACGATGCTGTTTTTTCACTTCTTAGGTACCAGATTCCAGTCCGGTACACCCTGGTCCAGCTGCACGCCAAAGCTGTTGAGCGCCATGGAAACCAAATTGTACTGCCCCACCGTAAAGACCAGGTCCATCAACTGCTGTTGATTTAAATGTTCACTCAACCCTTGCCAAGTTGAATCTGACACGTGAGCGTCACTGTGCAGCTCGTCCGTCGCCTCCAACAGCAAACGATACACAGGAGATAGGCCTGGCGTTTGCGGGCCGCTCTTACTAAAGAGTATCTCCTCGTCGGTCATACCAACCTGCCGCGCAATCTCGACATGCTGACCCCACTCATACCCGGACTGACACAGGTAGCCGATGCGCAAAATCACCAGTTCCCGCTCTTTTTCAGGCAGGGTCGATTTGCCAAGTATGTGATTGGCAAAAACCATCCAGCGGCGCGCTAGGGCCGAATGATTAGCCAGGGTCTTGAAAATATTGAGCACACGTCCGCGCTCGGCAATCGGCGTCAGCAGCGCGGCGGCCTCCTCATTCCATTGATCTTTTTCCAGGGGTTGAATTCTGGGGTGGGTCATACGCATGGCGTCCTCCTAACATCCTCGGTTCGTGCAGTATCGCCTGCAGCAGCAGTTGTGGCCAATGCGGTGCTAGGCTATATGTCGGTCTGAAAATGACAGAGCCAGCGCCTTGAAGCATTTACTAATTGTTTATCACTCGAAAACCGGTAACACCCAATTACTTACCGACGCGGTCGTGCATGGTGCGATGAATTGTGAAGTCACCGCTGTTGAGGTACGCGTTTTGCGGGCCCAAGACGCAGGTCCGGGGGATCTGTTATGGGCAGACGCGCTAATGCTGGGAACGCCGGAAAATTTCGGTTACCTGTCCGGTGCCGTGAAGGATTTTCTCGATCGCACCTTTTACGAAGTAGAGGGCAAGCTGACGCCACTACCCTATGCGATGTATGTGAGCGCGGGCAATGACGGTACCGGCGCCGTGCGCGCCATGGAAAGGATCGCCAATGGCTATCCCTTCGTGACGGTCCAAAAACCATTGATCGTGCGAGGAGCCCCGCAGCAGAAAGACCTCATTCAGTGCGAAGAGTTAGGGCTAGCCATGGCCTTGGGCGCTGAAATGGGTATTTTTTGAATCTCGCCGCCGCACAGGCGCAAGAACTGGGTAAGGCCCTAAGCGGCAGACTGCTCAGCTGACATCTTGAGCAAGCGAGCAGTCGCTACGTGCAGGACGATGTATACAACAAAATACCCCAGCCACGCCGCGGTATCTGTACGCGCCAACACACCGGTCATCGCCAGCCCCGCTGGGATGGCCGCGCTGACGACTGCGATAGAGCATCCGGTTAGACTGTTCGCGGCAATTCTTCCCAGACCCGCCTGACGAAAAACTCGGTAAAGGAAGTTGTGGGTGTGATCGTTACCTGCCTGCATGGGCGATATCTTCCTGGCCGCTCTATGCGCAAAAACGCGCACCAGCTCTACGCAGGGGTAGCTTACAATGCTGGCGAGGAGCCACATGGAGTAGTTTCCCGACCCGTACATCACTAGGGCCGTCATCGCGACAGCAGAAGACAAACCATAGGAACCGAAGTCTCCCAAAAAGATCTTCCCTGTACCGACGTTGAAGACGATAAAAATCATCAAAGCCATAATTAGCGCAAAGATGCTTTGGCTCGAGTACTCAAAAAAGGTAAAGGTGAAAAAGGCTAGGCAGATACCGGACAGCAAACCGTTGGCGCCATCGGCCAGGTTCCCTGCGTTCACAAAGGCGGTAGTGACAAAAGCGCAGGCGACCACCAAAACGGCTTCGTGAGCAAGTACTGCCGGTAGCCAAGTATAGGCTTCCAGCTGGGAGACCCCAGGTATAATCACCACCCAGAGCAATGAGAAAATCGAAACCAATGTCAGCCTGGCTGGGGCAGCAATATTGCTGACGAAATCGTCCCACATTCCAACCATCGCCACGAGCCCCCAAAGGAACAGTGACTCTGCAGCGATCAAGGGGCTCGCGAACTCTTGTCCGGATGCGCTTGCCGCAGAGAACTGATTTGAGGATACGACGGCAAAACCAATGTAACCCAAGGCGATGATGACACCACCCAATCTGGAGCTGTCTTGTTCGGAGATTCCGTGACTGTGGGCATCATCTCTTACCCAGGGATTGCCGCTGATCCACCACATCATACCGACCATGAGCAGTCCGACAGCGCCACCAAAGAATCCCGATACGACGGCGACCACGACTACGCTGACCAGGGGCAGTTTGGCGACTTTTTGCTGTCCCGAAAGCCCAGCGTTACTTATGTTCTGTTCCAAAGTCATGCTCGTCGATTATCTCAGGCCCAATTAGAGCCGGTTTCCATGGAGCGGATCTGCGACGAGCGAAGGATAGGCGTTCGAACCCAACAATGCGAGCATGTGGCAGGGGGATAAGTCCATCACCGTCCAAGCCTGGCGAAGTGAGTACCCTACTTTTTTCACTCTTTCTTGCCCTGACCGCGCGTATAGTTTCATTGAAAATAACGACCGAGAGCGCTTTGTCCGCACCCACCGCCAAAATTTGTCACAGCATTGCGGAAATTCAAGCCGCTGATTGGGATCGCTGCGCAGACGGTAGCGGCGTGTACAACCCCTTTACTCGACATGCGTTTTTAAGCGCCCTGGAAACCAGCGGTAGCGTGGGTGAGTCTACGGGTTGGCGGCCCTTTCATGTGGCAGTCGAGCACAGTGATCAATACATTGGCGTAGTGCCTATGTACTTGAAAAGCCATAGCCAAGGCGAATACGTCTTCGACTACGCCTGGGCAGACGCCTGGCATCGGGCCGGTCAAAACTACTACCCGAAACTGCAGAGCAGCATTCCTTTCACACCGGCAACCTGTCCGAAACTGCTGTGCGCGAGCGGTAGCGACGACGACAAAAATCTTTTGCTCAGTGCCTGCCTTCAAGTGGCTGAACAGGCAAAGGTAAGTTCAATGCATATGACCTTCCTGCCCCGGGGCCAGTGGGAGGATGCGGCAGATGCTGGATTGCTGCAGCGCATGGATCAGCAGTTTCATTGGCACAATGCCGGTTACAAGACGTTCGATGAGTTTTTACTACAGCTGTCTTCCAAGAAACGGAAAAACCTCAGGCGCGAAAGAAGAGACGCCCTCGCCAACGACATCGAGATCGAGTGGCTTACTGGCCAGGATCTCACGGAGAGTGTTTGGGATGCCTTCTACGCATTTTACTTGGACACTGGCTCTCGCAAATGGGGTAGTCCGTATTTAACTCGCGGTTTTTTTAGTGATCTAAGCGCTTCCATGGCAGACGACACGTTGTTGATCATGGCCAAACGCGACGGGCGATATATCGCCGGAGCGCTTAATTTCATCGGCGGCGATACGTTGTTTGGCCGTAACTGGGGATGCATCGAAGATCACCGGTTTCTGCACTTCGAAGTCTGCTACTACCAAGCCATCGACTATGCGATTACCCGCGGTTTGAAACGCGTAGAAGCCGGTGCCCAGGGAGGCCATAAAGTTGTGCGAGGCTATTTGCCCGAGCCGACCTATAGCGCGCATTGGATTGCGGACCCAGGCTTTCGCGATGCGGTATCCCGCTTTCTGGACGAGGAAAGAAGCTATGTTGAGGAAGATATTGCCCATGTCGAACAACACAGCCCGTTTAACGCGACAATTGATCTATCTTCCATCCGCGGACGATGAACGAAAAATCACCGCCGATGTTTTAATATGCCCGCCTGCTTTTCAGTCGCCTAAATGAGTATCGCAAACACATGATCGTCTCAATCAAATCCATTCTTGGTCATAGGACACCTATCGAAAGCACTGTAACGGTGCAGGGTTGGCTGCGCTCGCGACGCTCATCGAAGGGCGGCTTCTCGTTTTTACACATTCACGACGGTTCATGTTTTGGCACAGTGCAGGCGATCGCCGACGGCGAACTGCCTAACTACGACGACATAATCGAAACGAGCACCGGCTGCTCTGTGACCGTGACCGGCACCTTGGTTGCCTCCCAGGGCAAGGGGCAAGACCGAGAGATTCAGGCGAACGAAGTGATTATTCACGGCTTGGTCGAGGACCCGGAAACTTACCCGATCAGCAAAAAACGCCACACATTTGAGTATTTGCGCAGCGTCGCCCACCTGCGACCACGCACAAATACCTTTGGGGCGATATCGCGCATTCGCCATGCTCTTAGCACCGAGGTTCATGGTTACTTTGACCGCCACGACTTCTGCTGGGTGAACACGCCGATCATAACGGCCAGCGATTGCGAAGGTGCGGGAGACCTCTTTCGGGTATCGACCCTGGATCAGATCCATAGAGACAATCGCGAGCAGTTTGCCGATGACTTTTTTGGCGACGAAGCATTCTTGACGGTGAGCGGACAGCTCAACTTGGAAAGCTACGCCTGCTCCCTTGGCAAGGTTTATACATTTGGTCCGACTTTTCGCGCGGAAAACTCAAATACCAGCCGCCATCTCGCGGAATTTTGGATGATCGAGCCGGAAATCGCTTTTGCGGACTTGGCCGCCAATGCTGACCTGGCGGAAAGCTTCCTGCGCGAGGTGATTCAAGGTGTGCTGCGACGATGTCCTGACGACATGGCGTTTTTCGATGAACGCGATGAGGGCGCGCTAATCCAGCGCTTAACCGCCGTCGCTGACCAAAACTTCACGCGCATGACCTATACCGAAGCGGTTAACCTCTTGCTAAAAAGCGGCCAAGATTTTGAGTTTCCCGTGAGTTGGGGCGCCGACCTGCAGTCAGAGCACGAACGCTACATCACCGAGCAGGTGATCAAGGGGCCGGTTGTTGTCACGGACTATCCCAAGGAGATCAAAGCATTTTACATGCGTTTGAACGATGATGAAAAAACGGTCGCAGCCATGGATGTTTTGGTGCCAGGTGTGGGTGAGATCGTTGGTGGCAGTCAGCGGGAAGAACGTCTGGCTGTCCTAGATGAGCGCATGGATCCGAGGCTTGCCGACGAGCTGTGGTGGTATCGCGACCTCCGTCGCTACGGCACGGTACCCCACGCTGGCTTTGGTCTTGGCCTCGAGAGGCTTCTTTTATACATCACTGGCATGGACAATATACGCGACGCCATACCCTTCCCCAGGGTACCCGGCAATGCCAATTTTTAGCCTGTGAATCCTAGCAACGACGAACCCACACTCCCTCCCAGCGCGCTGCTCGCTGCGCTCTGGCAGCTGCGTCGATTCATCGGACCCCATCGTGGGGGCCTGTACATTGGCATCGCAGCCTTTGGTCTTGCCCGTATCTTTGAAGCAATGGTGCCGGTGCTGACCGCGGTGTCGATCAATCGGATGGCGGAGGGAAATTTTGATCTGAAGTATCCGGTATTAGGGATCATCGGAGCGGTCATCATACGTTACGGTGTGGTCAGCTTTGCGCGATTCAGCGTGCGCCGGGTGGCCCTCAAAGTTTCCTTTGATCTGCGCCAATCGTTCTTCAACAAACTTCAGGAACAG
>JADHNQ010000153.1 GCA_016779425.1 Pseudomonadales bacterium
CCCACGTCGGCGCTGCTCACGGCGCCAGAAAAAAAGCGGCCGATACCCACACGATTAATATTCGCATTGCCATTGGTCAGGGCATAAAGCGCGTAGCGCTGGCTCAAAATTTCCAGGGTCTTGATTGCATTGGGGTAAAATACGACATCGTTGCGAGCGGCAAAAAAAATCTCGAACGCGCGTATCGCGTTTTCTTCAGCATCTGCCGGTGTCATATCGGTTTCCATCATGCAATGGCGCAGCACTTCGGTGCGCAGGAATGATAGGTCGTGACGTTTTTCTGCATAGGTGGCCAGTACGCGTTCGCGGATAACGCCGACTTGCTCTGAAGCATAGATTCCAAGTGCAGCAGGGGTGTGCTCTGCCATCCAGCTGCGCAAAAGCTTCTCCGCGGCCATGATCGTTTGGGTCACATCCCATAACGTATTGTCGAGATCGAAGGTCACGAGGTCGATGCTGGGACTTGGCTTATTCATATTTTTAAGGAGCGTCCGGATTGTCTTCAGTAGTGGCGACTCGATCCGCCCGATTTTTTTGCGCCCGTGGATGCGCACTGTCATACACCCGAGCAAGATGCTGAAAGTCGAGATGCGTGTAAATCTGTGTGGTCGCGATATCACTGTGCCCGAGCAGCTCTTGAATGCCGCGCAGGTCACCAGATGACTCGAGCAGGTGGGTGGCGTAGGTGTGGCGAAGCATATGCGGATGCAGACTGTCGTCACCTAGCTGAACCGCAGCGATTTTTTTCAGACGATTTTGTATCGTTCGGGGAGAAATATTCTTGCCATTGCGTCCGGGAAACAGCCATTCATTGCGCTGGGGTTCCAATGTTTGAGTCCATTGGCTGAGCGCGGATATGCACTGGCGACCCAGGGGCACGCGACGCTCCTTGCCACCCTTACCGAGCACTTGAACCATGCCCTGTGCAGTATCGAGGTCGGTCAACTTTAGATTCGCAAGCTCACTTAGCCGAAGACCGCTGCCGTAGAAAAGTTCCAGCAGCACTTTATCGCGTAGTGATTGTCGGTCATTGGCTGTCACGTTCAGGAGCTGGGCGGCTTGATCTGTATCTAACACCTTGGGCAAGCGTCTCTTGGCCCTCGGTCCGACAGTGGCGGCTGCGGGATTTGCTGGGACCCTGCCTTGGGTCAGCAAAAAATTGTAGAAGCTGCGTACTGCCGAGAGACAGCGTGAAATGCTGCTGTTGCCTAGGCCATGACGTTTCAAATGTGCGGTAAAGCGCAGGATATCTTGTGCATTAGCGTCAGCTGGATCGTTTCCGAAAAACTCGATAAATCGTTCAACGTCACGACCGTAGGCCGTCACGGTGCGATCCGAATAATTCCGTTGCTGCGCCAAAGTAAACAGGAAGCGCTCCATCCACTCTCGGCCATTGGCATTCTGCAGGTTCATGGAGTGGCGAGGCGATTCATCACTTTTGCCACGACATCGGCAATATAGGTTACGAACAGCGTGTCCATGTCCCTGGCAAAACGACCCGGATCACGGCTGCCTATGCACAGTGCGCCGCTGCCATTGATCAATGAGAGATTTAAAATAGCCGCGCTGCCACTGTCCTCGTGATCTGAAAGGGGAAACATTTGTGTCAACTCTTCGCGCCTAAGCGTTGTACATAGGGCACTGGAGCTGTTGCGAAGGTGCTGCAGCGGCATTTGCTCATTGTGGTGTTGAATATGGTCTAGGGCCAAGGCCAGTTGTGCTTCACACAGGTGGGCGCAAACGAAATCGGCTTCAAAGTCGACGAGAACGTGGGTTGCTAGTACTTCGTTGAGTTCCGGCCAGCTGTTCACTTCGAGTAGCGCTAAGTTTAGCGAGCGGGTCTTAGCAAAAATCTCATCGTTCGAACGAGCCGCCTGCAGTAGCTCGTTCATTCGACGACGCATGGTCATATTTCGCTCACGCAAGATATCGATCTGTCGCTCAATTAAGGAGACTGCCTGGCCAGACTCATGAGGCACGCTCAGCTCTGACAGTGCACTGGGGTGTCGAAGAAAGAAGTCTGGCGACTGGCGCAAAAAGTTCAGCACCGCCTGATCGCTTAGAGGAGGTAGGTCCTTACCGCCAGTGAACTTTTCAATTGTCATGCTGTTCCACCTGTACTGCTGAGCTGACCCTGATAGACAAATGTTGAATCCCCGGTCAGTTTGATCGGTCCGCTAGCGTTGGGCCATTCTACGCGCAGCTTTCCGCCCGGTAGCGAGACTTTGACCCGACTGCTAAGACGACCCAAGTGTCTGCCGGCAACCACCGCTGCGCAGGCACCACTGCCGCAAGCCAGGGTCTCATTAGCGCCGCGCTCAAAAACTCGTAAACGAATGAAGCCATCATTGACGATCTGGCAAAAGCCGATATTCGCGCGCTCAGGAAATGCCTCGTGGTGCGAAAGAGCGTAACCAATCTGAGCCACATTAAGATTTATTACGTCGTCGACGAAGACAACGCCATGTGGATTGCCCATGGCGACAGGCACGATGCTGTATTCATCGTCCCCGATAGATAGTGAAATAGGCTCGCCTGGGTTCGGATGAACAAACGGCACCGCCGCATGATCGAGACTTGGTGCTGGCATCCAGGTCTCCACGCTCCCGTCAGGTTGCTTGGCCGTGCGAATAATGCCGCCCTTTGAATGCCAGCTAAGCTGACTTTGTTGGGTCAACCCAAGACGGTGAACAAAGTCTGTAATACAGCGCGTGCCGTTGCCGCACTGCTGTGCTTCGCTACCGTCGGCGTTGAAGATGACATAATCAAAGTCACAGACTGGCGAGCTTGGCGGCGCTACGAGCAGTAGCTGGTCAAAACCAATGCCGCGCTGGCGATTGCCCCAAGCAGCCACCTGTTCAGGATCGAGCTCTACCGAGGTCGTCACACCATCGATGACCATGAAGTCATTCCCGAGACTGTGCATTTTGCTGAAGTTGAGCATAGCGCGGGCGTTTAGAGCATTTCCGTGGTTAGCAGATCTTGTAGGCTCTCGCGTCGCCTGACAAGGCGAAAGGCCGCGCCGTCTACGATGACCTCAGCCGCACGTGGCCGAGTGTTGTAGTTTGAAGATAGGGTTGAGCCATATGCACCAGCGCTCAACACGCACAAAAGGTCGCCCACGCTTAATGACATCTGTCGATCCTTTGCGAGCCAATCTCCAGACTCGCAGATTGGACCGACGATATCCCAGGTTCGCGTATTTCCGTCGGTGTTCTGCTGCTTAACCGGAAGTACGCCATGCCATGCCTGGTACAGCGAGGGACGCAGTAGATCGTTCATTGCAGCGTCTACAACGGCAAAGTGCTTGCCAGCGGAACTTGTTTCATTGCTCACAGAGTGCTCGTCGCCCACCTTGAGATACTCTACCCGGGTCAACAGGACACCCGCATTAGCCGTTAAAAAGCGCCCTGGCTCAATTGACAGCTGTAGCCCTCGATCGCCCAAGCGCTCCTTTACTCGATCGCCCCAGGCAGTCACATCGAAAGCGGGCTCTTCGTCATAGGTCACCCCGAAACCCCCGCCCAGGTCGATATCTGTGAGCACGATACCCTCATTTTTCAGTGCATCCACCAGCGCGAGCAACTGCTCCAGTGCATCAAAGAGGGGTTGAGGATCACCAATCTGCGAACCGATATGACAAGCGATACCGCGCACCTGGATGTGAGGATCGGCGGCGGCTAGCCGGTACAGTGCGAGGGCATTTTCTTGTGCGATTCCGAACTTGTTTTCCCTCAAGCCAGTAGAAATGTAGGGGTGAGTTTGTGCATCGACATTGGGATTAATGCGCAGCGCTATAGGTGCCATTTTCCCCAAAACATTGGCCCGTTCGCTGATCCGCGCTAGCTCACCCGCACTCTCGACGTTGAAACACTCAATTTCGGTTTTGAGGGCAAAGTCGATCTCCTCGGTGGACTTACCAACGCCAGAGAAAACGACATGGGCTGGGTCACCGCCGGCGGTCAAAACCCGGCTCAATTCGCCGCCTGACACAATGTCAAAGCCTGCGCCCAGATCGGCAAATTGTTTAAGCACCGCAAGCGTCGAGTTTGCCTTCACCGCGTAGTGCAGGCGGTTCGGTAGGCCCTTAAGGGCTTCGACAAGCAGCTGATACTGACTCGAGAACATGGCAGATGAGTAAACGTAAACAGGAGTGCCAACCGCATCCGCGATGTCCGCCAGCGCCACATCCTCAATGGCAAGTTCGCCTTCGACGAAGTGGGCGGCACTGGCCCGCAATAACTCAGGGCTAACAGTCAACATATGTTCCTTAATGATTGTATGACGGGTGCGCTAGAACCGGTGTAAATCAAATTTGCAGCCTGGCCCGAGCAACGGCGGCGCGCACCTGATTAGGCGCCGTGCCGCCCAAATGGTCGCGAGATGCAATAGAACCTTGAAGCGTGAGTACCTCATAGATGTCTTGCTCAATCACGTTCGTCTTATTGCCATTTAGTTCAGCAAGGCTCAATTCCTCCAAGGCCTTGCCTTGACTCACGGCCAGCTGCACCGCTTGTCCAACCATGTCATGCGCATCGCGAAACGGCACGTTTTTGCGCACCAGGTAGTCAGCAAGGTCTGTGGCGGTGGTGAAACCTTGCAGTGTCGCCTGCAGCATGACGCTCTTATTCGCTTCGATGTTGGGAACCATGCCGATGAGGGCTGTCAGGCTGTTTCCCAGAGTATCAATAGCGTCGAATAGGGGCTCTTTATCTTCTTGGTTGTCTTTGTTGTATGCCAACGGTTGGCCTTTCATGAGCGTTAACAGCGAAATGAGATGCCCATTCATGCGTCCGGTCTTGCCGCGAATCAATTCTGGCACGTCGGGATTCTTCTTTTGCGGCATGATGCTGGAGCCGGTACAAAAGCGGTCCGGCAATGTGATGAAATTAAACTGCTGAGACGACCACAGCACCATCTCCTCACACCACCGAGACATATGGGTCAGACACAGCGCGGCGGCGGCGCAAAACTCAATCGCGAAGTCCCTGTCGCTTACAGCATCTAAGGAGTTTTCGCAGACTCCATCAAAACCCAGTAGCTTCGCTACCAATGTCCGATCTGGCAAATACGGTGAGCCAGCCAGAGCAGCGGCGCCCAGCGGCAGCTGGTTGACGCGCCTGCGGCAATCCAGCAGACGCTCGCGGTCACGTTTGAGCATCTCGAACCAAGCCATAAGATGGTGCCCAAAAGTGATCGGCTGCGCAGCCTGCAGGTGCGTGAACCCAGGCATCACGGTGTCCGCGTTAGATTCCGCGAGATCTGCCAGTGCGCTCAAGAGTTCACTTTGTTGGACGACTAGCTGGTCTATGGCCGTGCGCAAATAGAGGCGGATATCTGTTGCAACCTGATCGTTGCGAGATCGTCCCGTATGGAGCTTCTTGCCGGTATCGCCAATAAGCTCTATCAGCCGATGTTCGATGTTCATATGAACATCCTCGAGATCGACCCGCCACTGCATGTCGCCGTTTTCGATTTCTGCGAGGACGTTATTTAGGCCGTCTAGGATCTGGTCTTTTTCTGTCTGTGATAAAACGCCAATGGTTTCCAGCATGGTGGCGTGAGCAATGGAGCCGGCGATGTCCTCTTTGTAGAGACGCCGGTCAAAGTCGATAGATGCGGTGAACACCTGT
>JADHNQ010000154.1 GCA_016779425.1 Pseudomonadales bacterium
GTGTTGAACCTGCCGGGTAATCCCAATCGCACTCAGATTAATCAGGTGCTCGCCAGCCAAGGCCTAGAGCTGCTATCCGAGTACGGATTCAACAATACCTATGCCGTTGTCGTTCGTGACGAACAGGCACAGGAACTTGGTCTGCGGCGCATTGGCGATCTTAAAAACCACGCGCTAGTCGCGGCGTTTAGCCACGAGTTCATCCAGCGCGAAGACGGTTGGCCGGAGTTGGCCGAGCGCTACAGTCTTGAGCAATCTGTCACAGGGATTGAACATGGTCTGGCCTATCAGGCCATAGCAGACGGTGCCATCGACGTCACGGACGCCTACAGTACCGATGGTGAGCTGCAGCGTTATCGGCTGCGCATACTAGACGATGACTTGGGATATTTTCCCGAGTACCGCGCAGCAACCCTCGTGCAAGTCAGCGCCTCACCTCGGCTGCGCCAAGCACTGTCGGGGCTACACAACATGCTTGATGAATCTCAGGTTCAGGCACTCAATGCCAAGGTTGCAATTCAAGGCCTGAGCTTTCAGGAGGTAGCAGCAGACTTCATACGATCGAACTCTGGCAAGCTGGGAATCTCTGAACAAGACACCGCAAAATCCGCTACGCCATCGGTGCAGAGCCCGTGGGAAGCACCGTTATGGGGGCACTTTGTTCGACATCTGCAGTTAACGGGCAGCGCGCTATTCGCAGCTATTGCGATAGGTCTTGGAATCAGCTTACTGGTGTATCGTCGACAGCGTCTGGCAGAGATCGTGGTCTATCTGTGCGGACTTATGCAGACGATTCCTTCCTTGGCGTTGCTCGCACTGATGATTCCGATCTTTGGTATTGGCTTTTTGCCGGCGATCATCGCGCTCTTTCTCTACAGCCTGCTGCCCATTGTGCGTAACGCGATTACCGCCCTGGCGAACACCGATCCGACCCTGGTACGGGTATCTGCGGCTCTGGGATTGAGCGGCTGGGAACAGCTGCGCTATCTGCGCCTGCCCCTAGCCACGCCGGCGATATTTGCGGGTATACGAACCGCGGCAGTGATCAGTATCGGTACCGCAACCCTCGCGGCCTTTATTGGCGCTGGAGGATTGGGTGAGCCCATCGTCGTAGGCCTGTCCTTGAACGACACCAATATGATCTTGCGTGGTGCCATTCCCGCTGCAGTGTTGGCAATTGCCGTCGAGCTCGTATTTGCCGCGCTAGAACGCAAGGTAAGCCCTCCAAGATAGGGGCTGCAATGACGGCACCCTGGTTGCTGAATTGCGCTTGGTCGCGGCGAGGAACGCAACGCAGCAGGTGAAATTCGTTTTACGACAGATACACTGTAGGGCGGTAGCGGAGGTCAGAGGAGTATTTTTGGAACCCTTACAGCGAGAGAACATTCGGTTAGCCGCGACGGTCATGATCGTGCGGGACAAGCCAGCCTCGTCGGACTTCGGCCTCGAGGTCTTCATGATGAAGCGGCCAGGCAAGGGCGACTTTCCTGATCTTCACGTGTTTCCTGGTGGCAAGGTGGAGGCCAGTGACTGGCAGCCGGAACTTTGTCCGGATATGACAGATGCTGAAGCCAGCGAACGCCTTGGTATTGAAGACGGCGGCTTACGCTACTGGATGGCCGTTGCCCGAGAATGCTTTGAAGAGTGTGGTGTGCTGCTCGCGCGCGATCGCCTCGGCGCCATGGGTTTTGATGAAACTCAGCGCGCGCCACTGCAACTCGCGCGTCAACAGTTGTTAAAGGAAGAATTGTCTTGGCATGGTCTCCTGCAAGAAAATACGTTGACCGTCGCCGTTGATCGTCTTGTTTACTTCAGCCATTGGATAACGCCTCCGTCCGTACCCAGGCGTTTTGATACCCGCTTTTTTCTCGCAGCCTTGCCCGACGGCGAGGTGGCAATAGCGGACACTCAAGAAACCATTACCGGCGAGTGGGTTGATCCGAGCGAGGCTCTAGCAAAACAGGTGGCTGGCGAATGGTTGATGATCGACCCCACACTGCGTTCATTGGAAACGCTGGCGGCTTACAAAAGTGTCGATGAAGCTCTTACCGAAGTTGGAGCAGAGCGCCATGTACTCGCTTGGAAGCCCGAGTTGGGCAAGCAGGGTATGCAGCCGTTTAGGCCGGGATTTCAAATCGACGAGGCGACGGGCACATGAGTGATGATGATCTGACATGGCAGCACCTGTCGTCACGTTATGAGGAGGCGGGTCTGATGTTGTTTGAAAAACGCATCGACACCCTGCGCAATCCTCGCAATGGTCAGACCTTCGACCGTTTGGTGCTTGAATCCGTCGACTGGGTCAACGTCGTGGCCCTCGATGCTGAAGGGCGTTCTCTGATGATTCGCCAATTCCGCTTCGGTGTCGGCTACAACACGCTTGAGACACCGGGGGGCATGGTCGATCCCGGTGAAGACAGCAGAACCGCCGCCGCTCGAGAGCTGTTGGAAGAAACCGGGTATACCAGCAGTCAGTGGCAATACTTGGGTGCGGTGGAACCCAACCCGGCATTCCACAATCACCTATGCCACCACTGGCTAGCAAAAGACATCGTCCTATCCAAGGATCAGGAACTGGGTGACGGCGAGGCCATATCCATCGAATTCATGACCCAAACGCAGGTGCGGGACGCCGTGGTCTCTGGGGAGCTAAAGCACGCGTTGGCTCTATCTGCCTTAGCGCGAGTCTTTCCCATTTGGCCCATGCCCTTTGTGCAGGCCGAAAAGGCAGTGCCAAATATGCCCGCTGATGATCTGCCTGCTGAAGCCGAACAGTCATAGCGGGCGTTCAATAGACCTTCAATAGCGATGCAAAATCCACCGACCACCGATGCTTCACGTCTGGCAGAGCTAATAAATAGCGTCATGGGCACCGTAGTCATCGATATGCAGCTCAATGTCCAGCAAATCTGCGATACGCTGATTGCCGCTCGTCCAGACTACCTTATGTTGGTGAACGCCCAAGGCCAAATCCGCTTCGCGAGCGATGCCTGTCAGGATTTGCTGGGTCTCTCTGGAGCATCTCTAGAGCAGCGCACGTTTGACTCATTATTGGTGGCCGATGACCGGCACAGCTACCAACATTTTATGCGTGAGACCATAATGCCCCTGGCCGGGCGCTCTTTTTCCAAGCTGGGACCTGTGGATTTGCGCGTAAAGGTTTCAGGCGAGGCAGATCCAGAGGTCTTTCGCTGGGTCGCGCTACGGGTTGCCTCGGTGGACTTGTTGCGAGGGTCGGATCAGCAACACGCGCTGTTCTTTTTTAGCTTGATGGACATCACGCATCGAGAACAAGAGGAAGAGCGGATCCTTCGGCAGCTCAACTTTGATGCGCTGACAGGTCTGCCAAGTCGATACAACATCATGTCGACAGTCGAGGATCACATCGGCATATACGGTGAAAAAACACCCTTCGTATTTGTCTTTTTTGATCTTGACCGATTTAAAACGGTTAACGATGCCCTAGGCCATCGTATTGGCGATGAGTTCCTCTCGTCTATCTGTCAGCGATTGAACCGATGGCTGGACGATGCTCACGTTTTTGCGCGCTTTGGTGGTGATGAGTTCATCCTATTCTTGCCATCCGTGAGCGACCTCGAAGAAGCAAAAACATTGTGTTTGCGAGCATTGGACCTGATGCGCGAACCGTCAGATGTTGCAGGCTATACCCTATCCTGCGGCGCAAGCTTTGGAATCGCGCGTTATCCCGACCATGGCACCACTATCGATGCGCTGATTCAGGCGGCGGATACTGCTATGTATCATACGAAAAGCTTGGGCACCGGTGGCTGCGCGGTATTCGACGAGTCCATGAACGCAGAGCGGTTTTCACAAATCGAGCTGGAACAGGAAATGCGCGAAGCGCTTGCGCAGCAGGCCTTTCTTGCTTTTTATCAGCCCTGCGTCGACTTGGTTACCGGCGAGGTCGTCGCGATAGAGGCACTTGCGCGGTGGCAGCACAAGCGGCGTGGGCTACTGAATCCTCGTGATTTTTTGGCACTGGCAGGTCAGGCAGGCTTGGTGGCAGAAATCGATGCCCAGGTGCAAAGGTCTGCACTCCAGCAGGCGGCTGCTTGGCGAGAAGCGGGGTCTGAACTACTCCTTTCGATTAACTGTTCCTCAGTACAAATTGAGAGCGCAGACTTTTTGCCAAAGCTCGAGTCTATGTGCGCCGAGGCTGGCTATCCGCTCGATCGACTGCAGCTTGAAATTACGGAACAAACTCTCGTACGGCAGGTGGAGTCGGCAGCCTCAAACATACAAAGCCTGCGCGCCAAGGGTGTCCGTGTGGCGATTGACGACTTCGGCATGGGTTATTCATCCCTCACCTATCTGCGCCAGTTTCCGGTCGATGTGTTAAAAATCGATCGTACTTTTATACAAGATATCCAAACCCTTGCGCAGGCGCGAGTTGGCGTGAGTCTGGCCGATGCCATTATCGCTATGGCGAAGAGCCTGGGGCTTGCGCTGATCGCTGAAGGCGTCGAATACTCGGCGCAGATCAGTTACCTGCGCCAGCAGGCCTGCGATTCGGCTCAGGGCTTCTTGTTCAGCGAACCTTGTAGTGCAGCGCATATGCAGCATCTGCTGGACAAGGGAAGCTTCGCGCACTTGTTAGCAGAAGCCCCGCCAATCGAAAAGCGCTAATCCAATCCGGCCCTGGCCATGTTGGTGCAAAGACCGAAACAGTTGGCGTTTCGTCGAGATTCTCGCGCACCTTAAAGGCGATGGCATTATAGTACCGCCACGCATTTTATGGATCAGTTGGTGAAAGGATTTACGACCAAGGTCGTGCATAACGATCGACAGGACTCAATCGAGCACGGGTCATTGCATAAGCCGATACACGCGAACGTCGCCTACGGCTATGAAGACGCCCGTGACCTGGCAGCAGTTTTTCAAGGCGAAAAAAGCGGCTACAGCTATGGCCGTCAGGTAAATCCGACGGTTTCGGCCCTCGAATCGAAAATCACCACAATGGAAGATGGTGTGGCCAGCGTATGTTTCGGTACAGGCATGGCAGCCATCGGCACCACACTGTTTTCGCTGCTACGCGCTGGCGATCATATGGTTTCCAGCGCCTTTCTCTTTGGCAACACCAACAGTTTGTTTAACACCTTTGGCAAAATGGGTATCGGCGTGAGTTTTGTCGATGCGACATCTGTCGATGCCGTGGCCGATGCGGTAACCGAAAATACCCGTCTGGTATTTGTTGAGACCATTGCCAACCCGCGAACACAAATTGCCGATTTGCAGCAGATCGGCGAATTTTGTAGCCAGCGTGGATTGGTGTATGTGGTCGACAACACCATGACCTCGCCCTACTTGTTCCAGCCGAAATCCATCGGTGCCAGCCTGATTATCAACAGCCTGACCAAGTACATTGGTGGTCATGGCAACGTTCTCGGCGGTGCAGTGACAGAGACTGGCCTTTACGACTGGTCGGTCTTCCAGAACATATATCCTGAGTATCAGCGCGGCGAGTCAACAAAGTGGGGTATTACCCAAATACGCAAAAAAGGTCTGCGTGATTTTGGCGCAAGTCTTGGACCAGAGGCCGCTCATCATGTTGCCATGGGCGCAGAAACCTTGGCCCTGCGCGTGC
>JADHNQ010000155.1 GCA_016779425.1 Pseudomonadales bacterium
TGGATTTCGTACTGCTTTTTATCCCCATTGAATCTGCCTTCACTCTGGCCATGGAGCTTGACTCGAAACTCTTTGTCGACGCCTTTAATAAACGCATCATGCTAGTCAGCCCAACAACGCTGATGATGGCACTGCGGATCATCGACAACCTGTGGCAGGTGGAAAAACAAAACCGCAATGCGCAGGACATCGCTCAAAGAGCAGGGGCCTTGTACGACAAACTTCAGGGAGTTGTTGAAGAAGTCGATAAACTCGGCAAACAGATTGGCACCGTGCAGGGTACCTACGACACGCTATACGGCCGCCTCGCCGGCGGACGCGGAAATTTGGTCGGGCAGGCAGAAAAACTTCGTGAGTTAGGCGCTCCGGTGAAAAAAGTGATCGCTCCGCAGCTAAGTGCCATGGGTGATGTAGACCCAGACTGATTATGCCTCTGGCTGTGGAGCAGGCGATGTAACGGCCGCTTGGATGAACGCGGGAGTTTCACAAATTGTATACGGATGCAGCTGATTTTCTTGTAGCGGCCAGCGCAAGGTTCGAGCACCTTCACTTCTTTCACGGCTCAACTGTTCGTCGCTGGGTTTATGGCACAAGCTATCAATTTCTGACCAGATCGGATTGAAGGCAATGAGGCGATCGAAATAGCAGCGGCTCTCGCCTCGGGAGTCTGGCAGCTCTAGGACCTCGATTTCTCGAATCATTGCCCAGTGTGAAAACCAACAGGTCTCGTCATCACGCACCGCGAATAGCAGAGGCATGGACTCGCCGCGCGTTCTCGCTTTTTGAAAAAACGGCGCTGCGACTCGCCATAAATTTTGGTCTTTGAATAGACCGCCACTATCCGCCTCTAGCATTGCCTCGATGCTTTTGGGTGAGACGACTGTCGCAAGACAATAATCTGCCACCTTGGTTGCGTGATTCATCATCTCTCCATATGACCTTGAGCAGCTCGCAAGCGTCACACGGCGAGCATGAGGCTTGCAACTGCTATGCTTGGTTCATGCCTTTCCCACAAACACAGACAGAGACGGAGACATTGGATAGTGCTGGCATTGCGCCGGCACAACCAGAAGCTCGCGCATTCAATGCCGATGAATCCGAGATGGATGCACCCCTGCTTAAAGCCCAGGAACCCGCACCGGCAGATTACTATCAAAATAATTTTGCTGAGGTATTCGCCTACGTGCTGAGTGCCTACCAAGAAATATTGCCCGAAGATCTTGAGCAATCCTTAGACGCCTATCTGCAGGCAGACGACGATGCCCAACGCTTGTTCGCAAGACTACTGACACGTAACGGCCCAATTTTTCTTGAGCCATCGCTAAGCTATGCCGAAGTCAGCAACTTGCATCAAGCCTTGGTAAATCTTGAGGCTCTCGGTTTGATCAGGCGCAATGCCGACGTACCCGCAGACTGGCTGCTGCGGGTGCTCAAGAAGTCTGAATTGCTGGATATTTTTGATGCAGCAGGGCGCTGGCATAGAAACTGGGCAAAGGAACGTATCAACCATCATATTCTGGGCGGCTACGCTGATCAGCGTATTCGCCAGATCGCTAGTGGCCACGTAGCATGGTTCAGCCTCATCGCACCGTGGCACTGGCGTTTGGTTCAGCTACTGTACTTTGGTCAATCCGACAAAAACTGGTCTACTCAGATTCGTCGCGATTTGGGACAGATTCGCTACGAAACAGTTGAGTTGTCACAGACCCGATTTACCAGTCCGCGGAGTCTTCAGACCTATCTCCGAGAGCGAGAACTGCGACGCTATATCTTTCGGCTAGACGAGCATCCCTCACTACTCCCAGGATTAGTCGATGCGTTAAGTGAACCCATGGCGGATATCGAAGCGAGACGGCTGCGCCAAAGGAATTTGCTGCGCCTAGGCAAATGGTGCGAACAGCGTGAGGCGCTAGGGGAGGCGCTGCGTCTCTACGCCCAAGCGGAGATCCCACCGGCCAGAGAGCGACGGGTTCGTATCCATTCCAAGCTGGGTGACAGCGAATCCTGTGAGCAATTGCTGAGGCAAATTACCCAGTCGCCGCTCAGCGCCACGGAAAAAATTTTCAGCGAACGCTTCGGACAACGTGGCAAGGGCTATCAGCCGCCAACGACGACATGGTCCGCGGCCCCTGACTGTGATTCCGATAACATATCTGTTGAGAACTTTGTCCTAGAAACATTGCTCGAAAAACACGGGGGTTGGGGTATTCACAGCGAAAATGCTGTGCTCAAGACGCTCACGGGCCTGATCTATTGGGACGCTATTTTCTCGGCGGTGCCTGGCGCCTTCACCAATCCATTTCAAAGCGCTCCTCATGACTTGTTGGCACACGAATTTGCCTCCGCCCGAATCGAGGAACTGACCAATATTGAGGCTCGCGTCGCTGATGATCGAGCGCTTGTTGAGCTAATGATTGACACAGCCGACCGAAAATGGGGGACCGCCAATCCAATGGTAAGCTGGGGTCTTTTACAGTCAGTACCGCTGAACCATTGGCTTGAAGTTGTTCCGCTTGGGTGGGTGCGCCAGCTGAGCGCGTTTTTGATTCGTAACCTAGGCGACTACCGCAAAGGCTTTCCAGATCTGTTTTTATGTTACGAGGATGGGAGGACAGAGTTCGTTGAAGTAAAAGGGCCCACAGATCAGCTCCAGCCTCAGCAGCGTGCCTGGTTTGCGATTCTACGCGACATGGGAATTGATGCCCGTATCGTTAAGTTGAAAGCAGCGAAGTGAAACCGCTTGCCGTTAGTGACCTAGCGTCCTTCGTTTTTCGTCACGGCGATTTATATCCAAGTGACGGCGAGCGCCGTGTCGAAGCGTGGGAAGGAGCGGCAGCCCATTCCGCCATGCAAAAAAAACGAACTAATTCAGATCCGAAATACCAAAAAGAGCTCAGCCTGAAAGTACCGGTTCGACTACTCGATCAGGATTGGCGGCTGCAGGGACGCATCGACGGACTGACCTACCGCGATGACGGCGCTCCAGTCGTAGAAGAGTACAAAACATCACGACGCTCTCTGCCAACCCTTCGGGGGGCTGACGAGGCCCAAGCCTGGCTCTACGCCGGAATGCTCTGCCAGTCTGATTCCAACATCCTAAGAGTTAACTCGCGGGTGATTTATCTCAATCCAGAAGGTGATGCTTTAAGGGCTTATGAGCACACGTTAACGCGCTCCCAGGCACTGCTTTTTCTTACCTTTGTTCTGACTTGCTACGGCACTTTTTTGCAGCGCATAGACGCCCGAGCAAAAAAACGATCGACCTGGGCGAAGGACCTGAGCTTTCCCCACGCGCACTTTCGAAAGAACCAGCGGGCGATGGCAGGACAGGTTTATAAGAGCATTGTGAGTGGTGACAATCTGCTATTAGAGGCTGCGACGGGAAGTGGCAAAACCCTTGCTGTTTTATTTCCAGCGCTGAAAGCCCAGGCATATGACGAACAGTTTTTCTTCTTAACCAGTAGAAATCGGGGAGCGGACGCTGCTCTGAATGCCGCGCAACTGATTGCTAAAGACGATGCGCCCCTGCGCGTGGTGCAAATTACCGCAAAGGAAAAAACCTGCCCGCAATCAGAAATGCACTGCGATGCGTCAGTGTGTCCGAATGCAGCAGGCTACTATTCCCGCCTTCCTGCCGCTCTGGCAGCGCTGGAACAACGAAGTATCGCGGATCGGTCGGCTATTGAGAGTATGGCCGCCGAGTTTTCACTGTGCCCCTTTGAGCTGAGTCTCGACAGCGCGATGACCGCAGACCTCGTTATCGCCGACTACAACTATGTTTTTGACCCATCGGTTCGTCTTCAGCGCTTTGCCTATCAAGCACATCGGTCATTGCTCATTGATGAGGCCCACCAGCTTAGCAACCGCATCAACGACATGCTCAGCGTGGAAATCAGTTCTCGAGACGTCTATGCCGCATTGGAAGAGGCACCGCAAGAGATCACTGAAACATTGGTAAAGCTCAAGGCCGTCATAGATTTGCTTTATGAAGCTCCTCAGTTGCGACGTGGAACTCAGTTTGTTCTCGACGACACCGAGGCGCTAAGCACGATTCTTCAAGAACTGCTGTTTCGTTGTGACCTAGTGATGGGAGCCCAAAAGAGCATTGACAGTAAGGCAACTGAAAAACCCTCATATGAGCATCCCATCAGTGTAGAGCCCCAGACCGAGTCGCTCTTTGACGCACACAACCTCGTTCGACCCGATTTGCCACACGAAATGCGACGCTTTAGCGCTGAAAATGCAAACAAACTCCTGCCGGAGAATGTGTTGGCTGTGTATTTTGCCGCACTACGCTGGCAGCGTTCTCAACAGTGGACGAAGGACGAACACTATTGTCATGTGGTTGAACGCCCGCGAAGTGAGGCAAAACCTGCCAGCCTCGGGCAAAACGATCGCAGAGAAGAGCAGGCTATTTCGATTCATCGTCGGTGTCTTGACGGCAGCAACTACGGCCGGGCGGTGATGGATGAATGTCGCAGCGTCATTCGATTTTCAGGCACCGTGTCACCGCTGAATCTTTATCAGCGGCTTCATGGCCAACCCTTAAACGAAGAAGAGGATGTCGGCCAGAGTGCTCCGGCCATGCGGGCGATCGCACCATTTAGCTCAGAGCAAATCAAAGTGCTCGCGGTCACGGATATCGACACGTTTTATCGGCGTCGACGGCAGTCATTGCCTCAGCTTTGCGATCTGATCGCAAAGCTGCAGCGCGGGCACTCGGGTCGCTACCTGGTCGCTATGCCATCCTACGAATATCTGCATCACTTAGCCAAAAGCCCTAACAGACCTGACAATTTTCTCGCTCAAACCCCAGCCATGGACGAGGCGCAACAACTGGCCTTACTCGAGCAGTTTCGCCAAGCTTCCTCAGCAGTTTTGGGTATTGTCATGGGCGGCGTCTTCGCCGAGTCCCTAGACCTTGGGGTAGGCGTTGTGGACGGCGTCGTCGTCGTGAGCCTTGGCCTGCCTCCAACAGATCTCATTCGCTCCTTAAGCGTCAACTATTTCAATAGCTCTCATGGCAGTGGCTGGGGTGAACAAGTAGCTTACTTGCAGCCGGCAATGACACGTGTGGTTCAAGCTGCGGGTCGAGTCATTAGGGGGCCTCAGGACAAGGGAGTAATCTGTCTGGTTGACCCGCGATTTGCTGACCCTGCCATCGCGCGCTTCTACCCCGAGTACTGGCGGCCGGAAAATATTTCGATAAAAGACGTCGAATCCCGGTTAGAAACGTTCTGGTCGAATGACTTGTCCTCGTCAGAGTACTAAGCTGGCGTTATGAGGCGCAAAACGAAAATCATCTGCACTATCGGCCCGGCCACGGCGAGCTTCGAAGGCCTTAAGGCCTTGTACGAAGCGGGTATGAACATTGTCAGAATCAATATGTCCCACTCTGACCATGAAAGCGCTGCGAAAATCATTAACTGGATAAAAACACTCAACCGCCAGGTCGACTATCCTGTCCCGGTTCTGTTGGATACCCAAGGACCCGAAATTCGTACCGGGGTTCTAGAAAGCCCCATGGAGTT
>JADHNQ010000156.1 GCA_016779425.1 Pseudomonadales bacterium
AAAATGTTGGCGCAGGATCCTGCGCAAGCTGTCACGACACCAAGGCCATGGTCGGTGTCGCAACCCGGTACCCCAAATTCGATGAAAGCGCCCAAACGTTGATCAATCTTGAGGGCCAAATAAACCAATGCCGAACGAACCGCCAACAGCTGCCCGCCCTTGCCTTAGAAAGCCAAGGGATGCTCTCGCTCAGCAGCTTCATCACCCAGCAGTCACAGGGTATGCCTACCAGCGTGTCCATTCACGGCCCAGCAGCGCCTTGGTTAGAACGAGGCAAGGACTACTTTTTTCAGCGGCGCGGTCAGCTCAACTTGGCGTGTTATCAATGCCACGATGAATCTTGGGGCAAAATGCTGCGCGGCGATCAGGTCAGTCAAGGTCAGCCCAATGGCTTTCCTGCCTACCGACTGGAGTGGCAGAGCCTGGGTTCCCTGCACCGACGATTGCAGGATTGTGAGAGTGGTGTGCGTGCGCAGACGCAAGAGCTGGGTTCCGACGCTTATCTTGCCTTAGAGCTTTATTTGGTCTGGCGATCACAAGGACTGGCCTTGGAGTCACCAGCGGTACGGCGATAGTTCGGAGTATCAAGAAAGTGGCGCAATGGGATCGCTGTTCCTAAACCCACAGACAGCCTAAGAGTGGGAGCACGCTGCTTTGAATCTAGGTGCCTTGGGGCGCGATATCACGTTAAGGTACCCAGGGTAGAGGAAGAAAAATAGGGGGATCAATGGAGAGTTATCACACGCCTAGCGAGGAACAAGCCGCCAAACTGATGCAGGGCGATCCCGACGCGCCGCTTGCTGCGCTGAATCTGTTTTGGTTTAACGAGCGTGCGCAATACCAACCCGACGACCCTGAATATGGTACCCCGGCGGCAGATGTGTCTGGTCTAGAAGCCTACGCGGCTTATGCCGCAGAGGCAGGGGAAAAAATTTCGGCCTTGGGTGGCCATGTGGCCTTCAGCGTCGCCGTAGATCAGGTGATGATCGGGCCGGATAACCTCAATTGCGACACCGCAGCAATAATGGTCTTTCCCACGCGTCGCGCCTTCATGCAAATGATGACCGCGCCAGAATTTCAGGCATCCTCCAGGCATCGCAAGGCTGCCCTGGCTAATCACGTCATGCTGCACCTAGACGGCACACCCTTCGTAACAACGTCAGAGGAGGCAGCCCAAGATGACTGATCTAGTAATACGCCAAGACATCGACGGTATTGCGCTGTTGACGCTTAACCGACCCGACAAACTCAATGCGCTAAATGTCGCGCTGTTTAAGGAGCTTCACGCCCACGCTGAAGACATTGCCCGCCAGCCTGACGAAATTGGCTGTGTGGTGATTAAGGGAGCAGGTCGGTGTTTCTCTGCGGGTCACGATCTTGGCGATATCGCAGCCGGCGAAAAGCTGCCCCGGCCTAACTTTCAAGCCAAGGTGATCGAAGTCCTCACGCAGTTACCGCAGCCGGTGATCAGTGCGGTGCATGGTCATTGCTATACCGGTGCGCTGGAGTTGGCGCTGGCTGGGGACCTGATTGTGGCGAGTGCGAACGCGAAGTTTGCCGACACGCATGGTAAGTGGGCATTGCAGCCTGTGTGGGGAATCAGCCAGCGCCTGCCGCGGAAAATCGGCAATGCCAAGGCCACGGAAATGATGCTTACCGCGCGCACCTATACGGCGGCTCAGGCCCTAGATATGGGGTTGGTAGTGCAGGTATTCGACGACGAAACTTTCGAAACCGAGGTTGCCGCCTATTGCCGAGAGATGCTGCAAAACTCCTGGCACTCCTTGCGTGGGTACAAGGCCCTACTGAACGGTACCGATGGCATGAGCCTTACTGAGGGCTTGGCCTTTGAGGTATACAACGGTGCAGGGACCGGGCCTGATATGGCGGAACGCATCGCAGGCTTTGGTAAGAAAAACTAAGGCCCTCGCGCGGGTACGACCACGCACCCGACCACCTGATTTACCAAGGCACCTACTTATATGACGGATCCGCAACGGGTTGCTGATACCAAACCCTTTAGGGTAAACGGCTGGGTCGTCGTATTGCTGATCTGCGTGTCTGCATCTGTCGGGCACGCGTTTGGTCGTTTCAGTTACGGTGTCTTGTTACCTGCAGTGCGCGACGATTTGGGTATTAGTAATACCCTGGCTGGTTTCATCGGCGGGGCCAACGTAGGAGCGTACCTGGTCGGCACCTTGTGTGTGTCCTGGCTCGCCGGTCGCTATCGACTGCTCGGCATCATGCGGGTTGGCATGGTGCTCGCCGTGGTGGGGCTCTGTGGCGCCAGCTTTAGCACATCTGCCCAGATGCTGGGTTTGTCGCTGTGCATCACAGGTGTCGGCGGTGCGCTGCTGTGGATTCCCGCGCCGGTAATTGCGGCTGATGCCATACCCGCCAATAAACGACCGCTCGCAGTGGGTCTGATGGGCTCGGGGATTGGCTTTGGAATCTTGTTCGTCAGTACCGTTAGCGGCAGATTGCGCGATTCCATGGGTGATGCCGCCTGGGCCCAGGCATACCAAGTGCAGTTTTACATCGGCGTCGCGGTCATGGTTTTTGTACTGTTGCTGGTGCGGCATCAGCAGGCCAAGCCCGCTGGCGGTGGTGGCCTAGGCGGCTTTTCAGCCCTTCAGCGTATGCGTGGCTGGTTTCCGCTAACCTTGGCCTACGGCTGCTTTGGTTTTATGTACCTACTGTTCCTTGGGTTTCTTACCACTCGGCTTGAGGACGACAGTGGTTGGACCTCAGTAGACGCTTCCATGGCATTTTCGGTTATGGGTGTGGCCATGATTTTTGGCGGGCCGCTGCTGACGACGTTAGCCCAGCGTTTTGGTGTGCGCTTTATGCTATCTCTGGCTTTCGGGTTATGGCCTGTGTTTACGGTCATCGTGCTCAGTGGAATTGCCTTACCGGTATGGTTCGGCTGTATGGGTATCGGTTTTTTGTTTAGCTCGCTACCCAGTCTGATCACGCTATATGTCGTAGAAAATACGACCGCCGAAGATTACGGCGCAAGCTTTGCTGCAGCGACATTGGTGTTTGGCGTTGCCCAGACCATTTCACCACCCATCGGCGGATGGATCGCGGACATGAGCGGTTCCTTCACACTGGTTTTTCTGCTGTCTGCGGTAACCAGCTTGGTCGGTCTTGCGGCAGTCCTGCGTTTACCGCGTACAACTGGGCTCTTGAAGGCAGAGCAAGATTCAAAATAATAGAGTAGGAAGAAAGCAAACTGTTCTTGGGGGAGCAATGAAACCATTAGAAGGCATTACGATACTTGAGTTTTCAACCATGATTACGGCGTCCTTTGCCGCCATGATGATGGCGGAGCAAGGGGCCACGGTGATCAAGGTGGAGCCGATGAATGTGGGCGATCCCATGCGCTATATCGGCGCAAATAAGGGTGGTATCTCATCGCTTTTTGCCAACTGCAACCGCGGCAAGCGGTCAATTCGAGTCAATCTCAAAGAAGCTGAAGGTCAGCAGCTCATACGCGAGCTGATCCCCAAGGTTGATATTTTTATTCATAATTTTCGTCCGGGTGTGATGGATAAGCTGAATCTTGGTAGCGATGCCCTGCGGGCTTTGAATCCGCGTTTGATCTATACCGCGATTTCGGGCTTCGGCAAGGAAGGCCCCCTGGGCAATGCCCCAGCCTACGACCCGATCATTCAGGCTCAAGCAGGTCTAACCGCTACTCAGGGCAAGGAAGACCCAGCGTTTTTCCGTACCTTAATCTGCGACAAAATTACCGCCTATACAGCCTGTCAGGCTGTGACCTGTGCGCTCTATGTGCGAGAGCGAACGGGTGCCGGTCAGCATATAGACCTGTCCATGCTCGACTCTGGCCTGTTTTTTGTCTTTCCAGACGGATTTCAAAATCACACCCTGCTTGATACCGATCATGAGCCGGGCCCGCTGCTGATCGATTTGCTATACGAGCTGACCCTGACCAAGGATGGGGCGGTCACCATCTCTGCGGGTAATGAGGAAATGCAGATGCGCTCTCTGATCGCCATTGGTATGGAGCACCTATTGGCCGATGAGCGATTCAACAGTTTTGACAAGCTGGTAGCCAATATGGAGGCCTTCAAAGCCGAAGTTGCCGATGCCTACCTGCAGTTCACCACAGATGAGGTCATGACCAAAATGCAGGAAGCCGATGTGCCCTGCGCGCGCTGTCTCGACAAGGACGAAGTTCTGGCTCAGGAGCAGCTGGCTGCCAATGACTCGGTGGAAATCATGAGCCATCCGATCATGGGTGAAATGCGCATCGTGAAGTCTCCAGCGCGCTTCGGCGGCGTACGGTTAACGCCGTCGCGACCAAGCCCCGATCATGGCGAACATACCCATGAGGTGCTCGCAGACTTCGCAATTGATGACGAGCGCATTGCCGCCTTGGCAGCGCAGGGTATCGTCGCTTGAGGCGGAGCGTGCTTAGCGCTCTCGAAGCCATGCCATGGCCACCGCCACCGGTATCAGCAGGACGATCAGCGCCACCAGAGCGTAGTCGTAGCTGCCGAATAGATCGTAGACCCAGCCCGCGATAATAGGGCTCATGGCGCCCGCCATGATGGTCAGCATGCCAAAACCCATAACCCGCCCAAAGGAGGCGACTCCGAAGCGGTAGCTGTACATCAGTCCCATGAGAGGCAGGATGCCGCCTCCTGAGATACCTGCAGCGACGATGGCGACGGTGAGCGTTGTTAGGGAGTCAGCGACCATAACCAAACCAAGGGCAACCACGGTGGCTGCATTAGCCACCCAATAAAGCTTGCGATGATCGATGCGGTCGCCCATCAAGCCAAAGAATAGTTTGCCGGCGATCATGGATGCAGAGGTGAGAGCGATCAGATTGCCGGTAACGCTGTCGGCGAGTCCTATGTCTCGAACGATAATCCCCAGATTAAATTGCAGGACGCCAAATGCCATGCTCAAGGGCGCCAACCCGCAGAATGGAATCCAGAAAAGCGACGTGGTCAGTATCTCCTTGGTTGTCCACTGGCGCTGATCGGCAGCGCTGGTATCGCTATGTGCGCGCTGCTGGGGTGGTGAACGTCGCAGCACCAATGCCGTCATCGGCAGGACAACGACGATGGCCAAGATCATCAGATGGTTTAGCGTTTCCCGCCAGCCTACCTCCAGTAGCCAGGCCGAGACCAGAATGGGCAGGATAATACCACCGACATTGCTGCCAACTGCTGAGATACCAAGTGCCAGTCCGCGCCCGTCGTCGAACCATCGACTCACCA
The DNA here is from genome assembly GCA_016779425.1 of Pseudomonadales bacterium. Classification (GTDB taxonomy): domain Bacteria; phylum Pseudomonadota; class Gammaproteobacteria; order Pseudomonadales; family Azotimanducaceae; genus UBA4421. The sequence goes on from JADHNQ010000156.1 coordinate 5,256, forward strand.
ACGTTTGTGCCGCCAGTGTGCCCATGAGGGTCATGGTTACGGGCAGCAAAGTCCCGTAAATCAACCAAAGCTGCCAAAGGGCGGTGGCCTGCTGAGCCAGAACCAGGCCCAGGGCCATGCAGGCGAGACCAGTGAGAATAAGCCAGTGAGTTGGGTAGGTATCGAGGGCTCGGCCCGCCAAGGGGCCCATCAGGCCTGCGCCAATTTGCAGCAGCGCGATAGTCAGCATGAGGTCGCGCCTGCTGGATCCAAACTCCTCTAGCCA
>JADHNQ010000157.1 GCA_016779425.1 Pseudomonadales bacterium
CTGAGGCCTCCTTGGCGCGCTGCATAGATCGGGGCAGTGGTTCGATCTCATAAACAAAGGCCTCGCGTTGCTCCCAGGCTTTGCTCAATAGCTCGTTTACCTGGGCCTCGGCGGTATCGGTATCGCCATCGGTCATGGCGACAACGCTAAAACCCGCATCGTAAATATCGGCATGAGGAAAGCCGGTAAATACACTTACCCCGAGACTGCCGGCACTCTCCATCGCCATGGCGCGGTTCTGCAGGGTGGCATTGGGTTCGTCGTCCGTACCCTGGCGCATCACGTGGGGCAGCATGGGCGCATTGCCCCAACGCAGCACCGGGTTTGCCTTGCCCTGCAGCATGGCAAAGAAAGCTGTCGCGCCGCGCACTGCCGTACTGTCCATATCGATATGAGGATAGGTGTGATAGCCGGTCAGTACGTTGCAGTTGCTGACCATGGCTTCAGTAATGTTGGCGTGCATGTCCAGGGATATGGCGATAGGCAGCGCAGGGTTGTTTGCGCGAATACGTCGCAGCAATTCGCCCTCGCCATCATCATAGGTCTTCGTGGTCATTGCCCCGTGCAGGTCGAGTAGTAGCGCGTCAACGCGCCCAGCCAGCTCGACAATGGCATCGCACATGTATTCATAGGCGTCGTTTTCGACCGGGCCACTAGGTGGAGCAGAAGCCGCGATTCCCATATCGATGTCGACGGATTGCGCCTCGGCAACCGCGATGTAGCCGCCTAAGCAAGAGGCTGTGCCGCGGTAGGTGTTGAGCGCGGCCTCACCGCGAAGCGGCACACCGTGACCGGATGAAAATCTATCGAGATCGGTTAGGACCGGTGAGAAGGTATTGGTCTCGTGGCTCATCATGGCGATGCCAATTTTCATGTTGTACTCCGTTGAATTATTGCCGACATTAGGTCGCTAGGTTTGCGCTATTGGTCAATGGATATCACGCGAACCTCTTTGCATAAAGATTTGATAGACGAAGACAGCTATGACGACGATACCAAAAGAATTCGATCCAGCGTTTATCGCAAAGCAGGTCGGCTGGGAGCAAGAGATTTATCGCGAAGAAAATTTCTCTAAGGAGCCCATGGCCTCCGTTCTGGCAAGCAACCCTGAGATCTACTTCGTACCGCCCCAGCGCAAACAAGATTGGGGCAAGTGGGAGTTCAAGCCTGGCTCTTACTACGACACGACCATCGGCTCCCAGCATCCTTATTGGCGCGATCAGGACCTGCCGAAGCCGAGCAAGGATATTCAACGGCTGCGGGATGACCTTATACGCTGGGGTTACTGCAAAGTTGAAGATGCGCTCTCGCCAGATCAAGTGGCCACAGTACGCCAGCGCGTTCTGGAGCAGGCGGAAGGCGAGAAACTCGCCGGAATAGCCCAGCGCACGCCGAGTGGACAAAACATCAACTGCTGCGTGAACAAGGGCCGGTGTTTTGAACTGCTGATTGAACAGCATCCCACCATTGCCCAAGGCGGCCCACTGATAGAGCAACTGGTGACCGAGGCGTTAGGTCCGGGGTGGATTTGTACTTCGCTTATCGCGGCTATTTCGTTGCGTGGCGGAGTGCCCCAAGCTCTGCATCAAGATCAGAGCAATAACCTGGGTTCTCGCAGTCCGATGACCGTTAATATTTTGACGCCGATTACCGATGTGGACGAAAAAACCGGAGGCACGCTGGTCATACCGGGAAGCCATACTGTGCTCGCAGATGCTGTTCGTGCGGGTGAGCCAGTGGGCAAGTTGCCGCCAGCCATCAACATCGATGCCAAGGCAGGCACCATGGTAATTACCGATGGTCGTCTGCTGCACGGTACCGGCATCAACCATACTGACAACCCCCGGATCGTCATGCTCAACGGCATGCAAAAGCCGTGGATGCGCCAACAAGAAAACTGGATGTTGTCCGTGCGGCCAGAGGTCTTAAAGCGCGCTAGCCCGAAGCTCCTGCACCGCATGGGTTATCAAGCCACCACGGGTACGCAAACCAACGAAGGTCACGGCTTCGGCGCCATGGGTATGCCTGATGAAGCGGCGGGCGCCTTGGTCGATTTTCGTTTAGCGGCGGATAAGGGCGAATATCAGCGCGTTGGTGAGTTGGGACCTAACGCAAAAGGTGATCTATTGAACGCGCCGTTTACCCTGCGAGAAGTTGTCGGTAAGGCGAGAGCCGGCGGTGTGAGCGCGCCGGTGGGGATTGGTGGCAAGGGTTGAGCCTGCTGCCGCGAGTCAATTGGTCAGCGCTTGAGCACCTTGATCACTTCTTCGACCTTGGCATCGAAATCGTCGGTAGCCTCCAACGAATCGCGTACACAGGCCTTTAAATGAGTCTGCAGAATTTTACCCTCAACCGTGGCCAGTGAATTTCGTACCGCCTTAATCTGATTCAAGATGTCGATGCAGTATTTTTCGTCCTCAACCATTTTGGCGATACCGCGCATTTGTCCTTCAATGCGTCGCAGGTTGGGCAGCAGGTGTGTATGACAGGGATGGCTCATCAGAAGATCACTCTTGGCACCAGGTAGGTAAAAATCGTCGCAAACGCAAAGATGCTGACGCTGACATAATACACCAGGCGAGCGCGACGCCTCGACTGCAGACAGGCGCGGCCCAGCTCAGGGTCAGCCGGGCAGGGTAGGTGCGCTGTTTTGTAGTGGGCAAAGCCAGCCAAGGCGATCATGGTGAGGGCGGTGAGTGAGATTGCCAACTTGTATTGAGACAGCACGATCAGAAATGGAAAGACGGTCAACAGACTGGCGAAGCTAGCACCGGCACCTAGCACTACAAAAAGCGAGGGCAGCGCACAACAAATTAGCGTCGATGAAGACGCAAATAGCGAAAAAAAGTTGGCGGCTTTTTCGTTCATTGTTTGCTCAGCTACCCTGTCATGCTCTGCTGACGTTCAAATGTTCAATATCTGCACGGCGGTCACATTCTGCCCGTTGGCGAGAATTTTACGGTCAATTTCAGCCCGATCGATGGGTTCCTCGGTGTCGAAGGCGATTAACACCTTGCCCTTGGACAGATCTACATCGACCTTGGTCACAGATTTATCGCGCTTGAAAGTTTTTTCTATACCCCGAGCACAGAAGTCGCACACCATACCCATAACGCTCACCACGGCCACCTGGCCGCCTTGCAAATCTGCCGTGAATTGTTTGATCTGATCTGGGTTGATGTCGACAATGCTGCCATCTACGAAAACGTCGGCTTGATGCACCGCATGGTCGGCATTCTGATCCGCGATGACAAAACAGGGAGTCGCGATCAAGAGTATAAAGGCGGTTAGTTTTCGCATGTTAATTCCTTGGGTGTGAATTCTTAGAATCGATACATCAAATGAATATCCCACTGGGACTGGTCGCTGTAGCCAAATTCGGCAAAGCCGTTGCCTTTGAACAGTCGCAGCACTGGGTAGGTGGACCAAGTGCCGAACAGCGTATTCTTTTTGCTCTTGATCATGATCCAAGTATGTAGATCGCCGTAATCCCCAAGATAGGGAGCGATCCCAAACTGAACGAATTGCTCCTCAAAGTCGATTTCATCATCGACCACGTGCCTGTAGCCAAAGCCGCTAAATAGCCGCCGAGTTTCCCAGTCGCCGTGCACGCCGTAAAAATAGTGATCGAGGTCAACCGGATCAACGCCGGATTGCAGGTAAAGATTGCGCTGTGAGTCTTGGGTATTTTTGCGATCGAGCAAATAGGTTAGTCGCAAATAGCTGTGCTCGTCGCCGTTGTGTCTATTCTTAACTGCCTCGACGCCCACAGAATATTTGTAGGTTGGCGAGTAATGGTAGTAGAGCGAGTGCTTGGCCCGATCAGAGAAGGCCATTATCGTGGATCCACCGGAATAGGAGATGGGCCGTGCCGCTAAGGCCGGAGACAATAAGCACAATATTGAAAAGATCAGTCGTATACCCATGGGGGGTATACTGGGCGCATTGACATCGATGTCAAGCCCGCACTGTTGATCCATTGCTAAACATTCGATTAGACAGGCAAGAGAGGTTCCCAGATTGAAATATCCGATTATTGCGACGCTGGCTTTTGTGCTCGTGGGTTGCACTCAGCCTAAGCTTGACGAACTACCGCTGTCAGAGATGGAAAATACCGGCGAGCCGAACCTGCATGTCGCTAGCGATGGCAGTGTTACCCTCACCTATCTCCAGCAGGCCCAGGGCGTATCGACTTTGTATGTTCGCAGGCTGATTGAGGATCGGTGGTCTAAGCCAAAAAAGGTTGCCCAAGGCGCGGATCTATTGGTCAATTGGGCAGATTTTCCGACTCTGATCGAAGCAGATGATCGTCTGACCGCCCAATGGATGATTCGAAATCCTGCACCGGGCTTCGCCTACGATGTGTATACCGCCTCTTCAATTGACGACGGCGCAACATGGTCTCCACCCCAGCGTTTGCATGCCGACACCTCGGCAACCGAGCACGGATTTGTCAGCCTCTATCAGGGCGCAAACGGCGTTGGCGCCTTTTGGCTGGATGGTCAGCGTTATGCTCAGGACGATGCCCCAGACGGCATGGAGCTGCGGCATAGGCTGCTAGACTCTGTCGGTCATCAATCTGAGGACATTGTTGATGCCCTCGTCTGCGATTGCTGCCAAACCGATGTGGCCGTTGTCGACGGCTCACCCTTGGTAGTGTACCGAGATCGCAGCGAAGCCAACATACGCGACATATCCCTGGCCCGACAAGAAAACGGCGTCTGGGTGACGACCCCCGTGGCGCAAGAGGGTTGGTATATCACCGGTTGCCCAGTGAATGGCCCGGCCGTCGCTGCAGCAAAGGGAGTTGTCGCCGTGGCATGGTTTACGGCAATGCCGGTCAATTCTGTTCGGGTCGCGTTTTCGTTTGACGGTGGTCGGAGTTTTGAAGCACCAGTAGAAGTCAGTCGAGAGAATCCTGTTGGGCGGGTAGATCTAGTGCTAGACGCCTCCGGCAATGCCCTAGTCAGTTGGTTGTCCACGCATCTGAACGGTTTTGTCTACCGCCGGGTGCAGCAAACCGGGGAGATGGACGAAATCAATTTTGTCGCTCCGATGACATCTCATCGAAAAGCAGGCTTCCCGCGCATGGTGCAAAGTGACAATCGTTTACTCTTCGCCTGGACAGACAGTTCCGGTGAGACTCCGGTTGTTCGTTCAATGCGTGCCCCTTAATCCGAGATCTGTTAGAAACCGTAAAATTTCAGCAATGATCCAGGAGCGGTCGAGGCCCAGAAAAATGGGGTGAGGTTAAGGAAACGATGAGATATCAGCTATATGGCGGCGGCGGCTCGCCCTACTCGCAAAAGATGCGGGGAATCTTGCACTACCGGCGGCTGCCCTTTGATTGGATTCAAATCACCCCGGCAATACGCGCCGAAATTAAGCACGATGGGCCGCCTGTGATTCCGCTACTGCGGTTGCCAGAAGACGGCAGCCTGCACGTGGATTCCACACCCTTAGC
>JADHNQ010000158.1 GCA_016779425.1 Pseudomonadales bacterium
GCGTGAATCCTGTTAACGCAAAAGATCTCCGCGGCGTGTTTCGCCAATCCAGCGGCACAGAACTCGCCCTACCGGAACTAACGCACATCGACTGGGGCGTACTCGACTACCTCGGCTGGGTGCACCCCTCCGGCGCTATCGCTTACGTCGTAATGCCGGTTGCGGGAGAACTGCGCGGCCTGCGCCTGCGCCGAGCTTTAAACGTCAGCGTAAGGCCTCGCACGCGCATGTGTTCCTGGTGTCATCACGTTTACCGAAGTCGCGGTACAGCCTTATTCAGCGTATACGTAGAGGGTTCCGACGGACGTCGCAGCATTGGCAATCAAGTATGTCGAAATCTCGATTGCAGCCTGCGGATCCGCAACTTGGTCTCGGACCCGCCGACCTACTTGCCTGAGACACTGCATATTGAATCCAAGGTTAGGCGCCTTGAAAATGCCGTTTTGACGTTCATGTCTAGGGCCAACGTCCTCGCCTAGGGCTTTTTGAGCCTCCTCGACATTTCGTGGACGCAGATAGCAACGCTGCGGGTTTTTCGATGCAATGGATATGAAGTTGGCACGGCAGCTAGCGATTAGCATAATGGCGCAAACCGATTCAAGCATAAGACCCGCCAAGAATTGAACTTTGGATAAAGAGAAACCCCGATATGAGCGATACCACGGCACTTGATACGTTCCGCGAGGAAACCCGGGACTGGCTAGAAACCAACTGTCCTCAAGAAATGCGTCTAGGCGCTGTTCACTTTGAAGACGCCTACGAAATCTATCGAACAGATGCCGCCATTGAATGGCGTGACCGGGCAGTCACCCGCGGGTGGACTGCTCCGACCTGGCCAACTCAGTATGGCGGTGGCGGGCTAGACGCGGAACATCACAAGGTGCTGACTGAGGAGATGTCTCGCATCAAGGCTCTACCCGCTGCCACCGGCATGGGCTTGGCAATGATCGGACCGACGATTTTGGAGCTGGGCACTCAAGAGCAGCGCGAGCGCCACATTCCGAAAATCGTCACCGGCGAAGCCCAGTGGTGCCAGGGTTATTCTGAACCCGGCGCAGGTTCCGACCTTGCGGGACTGCAAACCAAGGCTGTGCTCGAGGGCGATCAATTCATTATCAACGGTCAAAAAATCTGGACCAGTGGGGCCCAATACGCCAACTGGATGTTTGCCTTAGTGCGCACTGATCCGGCAGCGCCAAAGCACGAGGGTATCAGCTTCGTCGTGCTCTCCATGGACCAGCCCGGTGTAACGGTTAAACCAATTAAGCTGATCTCAGGCAGCTCACCCTTCTGCGAAACATTCTTCGACAATGCGATCGCTAAGCGCGAGGACCTAATCGGAGAACTGAACCAAGGCTGGAGTGTGGGCAAGCGCCTGCTCCAGTACGAGCGTAATGCCACCACGCGCTCGAAGCCAAAGAAGAAGGCCAACGAAAAACCCAAACTGAATGTTTACGCCAGCACGGCGAAGCAGTATCTGGGCGAGGACGGTAGCGGACGCATTGCTGATACCGATATGCGCAGCGATGTACTTGAGCAAGTGATGAACGAACGGGCGCTCTCGCTGACCACAACGAGAGTTGTCGAAGAAAGCCGATCATCAGGCGCACCGGGCGCTGCAACCTCTATCTTTAAAATGGTGGGTTCGTCGCTGACAAAGTCGGGCTCTGAACTTAAGTCGCGGCTACGCGGCACCTCTGGCCTGGTATGGGAGAGCAACGAATTCTCTGCTGATGAGCTGGAATCCACTCGTGGCTGGTTACGTGATCGTGCGGTAACCATTTATGGGGGCACCAATGAAGTGCAGCAGAATATTATCGCTAAACGGGTACTGGGCCTGCCTGACTAACCTGTTTGCGTACTGTCAAACACCACAGAGCCACCAATCAGGGTGGCTCTAACTTCTAATGCTCCTGTCTCGCCTCGCTGCTCAGACCACTGGTCCTGCAAAACACACAAGTCCGCAGGCATGCCGACTTTGACCCTTCGAGCCTGAGCAAACGAAGACTTTTGATTGAGCCTGACGGTTGGTGTCAGATAACCGGTCAGAGCCTGCTCAGCGGTGATTTGTTCATGCTCACCCACCGTCACCCCCAGGCGCGTGCGCCGAGTCGCTGCTGACGAGATCACCTGCCATGGATTGACCGGGCCGTAGGGTGCATCACTACTTGCCGCGACGCAGACCCCCAGGCGCTGCAATCCGGCAAAGCGATACAGGTTATCCAGCTCGCTTGCCTGTAGATCGGTCAGATATTGATCGCCCTTCGTGAAAAGAAAGCCTGGCTGGGTGATTACCGGCAACCCCAAGTCCGCCAACCGATGCGCCATTTCATCGTCCACGACCGCGCCATGCTCGATGCGGTCAAATCCTGCCTCGCAGGGTGCAGCCTCGGCAAGTGCTGCCAAAGCGAAGACCAGCTCAAGATGAGTCACGCAATGAAAGGCCAAATTGCGGCCTTTACGTCGGGCCAGATTGATTCGGCCAACTAGGTTCGCCAGATCCGGCAGCCTGTCCTCGTCCAGCAGAATCTTGAGATACCCGCTGTCCAGGTCGTCGCTGCCCATCAGCGAAAAGTGCTGCAGTAGTTCACCGCCGTCGGACAAACGCTGAAAATCTGCGCGGGTATCCGTCGTATTACTCGCGGACGTATCAGTAATACCCACAATGCCGTAGCGGGCAAGCTGGCGAGAATAGGCTGTGATGTTCGGTGTTCGGCTCGCCTTCGTATGCTTCAACCGCTCAGCCAGCAGCCGGTCCCTGCGCACGATACGCCCGGTGAGCAAGCCGCGACTACTGCGCTCTAATCCGTCGATTATCTCAGCATCTTTGAATCCCAGCTCCCTCAAAGCCAACGAGTTACAGACCCAAACTTTGCCGCTGCGATGCTGAATACGCACTGGTCGGGTTGGGCACAGCTCATCCAAAATCCAGCGATCAAGCTCGCCCACCTGCTGCTCCTGATAATCAATGCCACGAATCCAGTCATTGCCGGTTGCTCGCTTCAACCGCGCTTCTAGCAGCGCTCGGCACTGACTGAGTGTTCCTGACCCGACGTTGCAATCAACCGAGTCATGGGCCGCAGCGGCAGCAAACAAATGTATGTGATGATCGTGCAGACCGGGCAGCAGCTCTCCTCCCCTTGCGTCGAGCACTGTTTCATTTGGTGCTACCTCAAGGTGGAGAGCCATGGCCTGGACGGTGTGATCGATCCGCAGATCAACTGCTTGACCGTCAATGCGAGCATTCTTGATCAGCATTGTCGGGGTGTCTGCAAAGGACATGTGACCAAACTACCAGAGCCGACGATCTTCTGGCGGCATCGCCGGGCCACATTAACCATGGAGAAATCTAACAACCCGCTATCACCCTGGGCCATGGCATCTAGCACCGCCAGCGCCGCATAAACGCCGGTGAGAGGGTCAGCAACGGCGTCCCCTACAAAGGCCGGTTGATGCTGTTCATCCCATTGCAGCAACCCCCCACTGGCGGCAACATCGTCACCGAAGCCCACCCACTGATCAGCAGGTGGCGTTCTGCCATAGGCCGTTATCGACAGCCAGAGCTGAGGTTTAGCAATGGACAGTGACTGCCGATCTAGACCCAGTCCGACCAATGCACGCGGCCGGGAGGCTTCGATCACTATGTCCGCATCCATCAGCCGTTGAGCCAAGTGGCGACGATGCGCTTCATCATCAAAATCCAGCGGTAGCAACTCGTGTCCCGCGTGTAGTTGCCGATAAAAATCCGGGCTACCTGTCTGGGCACCGTCGGGCCGCCGGATGCTACTGACTGTGGTCACCTGCGCCCCGCAGCGATGCAGCAGTTGGGCGCATAGCGGTCCCGCCCAGAGGGCCGACAGGTCGACCACCGTTGTGTTGGAAAGTGTTCGCGGCACGAGTTCGATGCCCTCGTCGGCGAGCATCAGCGGCAGGCAATTTAGTGGGTTAATGGAGGCATCGCTGACTTGCTCCGATGCGACAAAGGCTAAAGGCAGCCCGATCTCTCGACCTCGTCCGACGAGGGTCAGCCCGCTGCGCCGTGACACGGCATCTGCCAACGCCGGCCAGTCAGATAACGGCTGATCCGTGGCCAACCATGCATTGAGCAGTTCCCAGTCGCTGTCTCGAGCAAGATTAACGCCAAGCCAGCCGTCGCAGCATGCGAGCAGCCGACAGGTGCCATTGGCTGAACGCTGGCCCTGGGGCGCAATACCAAGCTCCAGGGCACGTGCGCCCAAGACCCATTCAGCCGTTGGCAAGGCTGCTTCGGGACAGTGTTTACCGATTCCGCCTAGCCCATGATCCACACAGGCACGTAAATCAGCGGCGGGTATACTCATTGCCATGTCAAATGCCGCTAAATTTTCAGCCACGAAAGTCATTACGCTGGATGCGTTCCACCATCTGTTGCACAACCCCATGTTGGCGGAAGATCACAGCATTGTCAGTGGCTGCCCTTACCTTGTTGTGGATTTGAATCAGCCTCCCTCTGACGGAGTTCTGGCATCTACCCAGGGAACAGAAAAATGGCGGCCCAATACCATCGTCATCGGCATTTGCAGCGCGCCCGTGGGCGCGCTTGCAGAGCCTACGCAAGCTTTGCTGCCCTTTATTGACGTCATCGCTGACGGCGCAGCGCCAGAGTTTTTACTCGACACCGCTCTGAGCAATATTGCCCTTCAGCCAATTGCCAGCACGATGCTCATACAGCTGCTGCGGCAGAGCCTTTCGGTCTCGGTTGAACAGGCGCTGATTTCGGAGTCCCTGACCTACAGTAGCCTGCAGCATGGTGCTGAGTTTTTGCGCTGGCTTAGGCCTAAGGATGAGCAAGCGCCAGATCAGCCTCCTAGGAAAGACATCGATAAAGCCGTGCTCAGCGAGCGCAGCGGTAATCATCTGACGGTAACTTTGAACCGACCCACCAAACACAATGCGTTTTCCGCCTCGATGCGCGAGGGTTTGACTGAAGCACTTCTGCTGGCCCGCACCGACACCTCTATTGAACAAGTGACTCTGCAGGGCGCGGGCCCGTCATTTTGTGCTGGCGGCGATTTGGAAGAATTCGGTGAGGCGCGGGATGCGGCCATCGCCCATCTGACCAGAACCACTCGCTCACCGGGGCGTTTGATTTACAGCATGCGCGATAAAATCAAGGTCAACTTGCAAGGTGCCTGTATTGGGGCGGGCATCGAGATGACGGCCTTTGCCGGGCGCGTGATCGCCAGACCAGACGCATTTTTCGCCTTACCAGAGGTTGGGTTTGGCTTGGTGCCAGGTGCCGGCGGCACCGTGAGTATTCCTCGTCGTATTGGCCCTCACCGTACCGCCTTGCTGGGACTGAGCGGTCAACGTATTGATTGCGCCACAGCCCTCAGCTGGGGTTTGATCGATGCCATCGAATAAGACGGACTTATAGCTCCTC
>JADHNQ010000159.1 GCA_016779425.1 Pseudomonadales bacterium
TTAGCTCAGGTTATCGCCGAGTCGCGATTTGCTTGGCAGCAGGTCACGCAATTTATCTTCTTCACCCAAGGCCTTGAGCTCAGCAATATGCTGCTGACGCTTAGATCTTTCGCGCTGGCGAAGTAAGTGCGCGGATCCATCCAAAAACTCTTGCCGCCATGCTTGAGCGCTGGAGGCCATGGGCTTTTTCGCCAATTCAATAAGCCGTTGCTGCTCTCCCTCTTCAGGCCAAGCGATCAATATCTCGTTGGTATCCGACTCCGGCTGGGCATCAAGCAAACTGACCAAGCGACCCAGCACGCCTAATTCCTTATGGTGTGCCAATAATTCGGCCTGAGTGTTCTTGTCTAGCTCGATCCAGAGGCTTGGTGCTTTGAGCAGCATTCCAATCAGGCGCTGGGCTAAGACGGGGCCAAATTCGCCATCATCACGCATGCTCACCCGAGGTTTCGACTCGCGACCCGCAGGCCTGATCGTGCCGGTTTCCATTCCACCAATCTCTCGCACCCGCTTTCTCACGAGCTGTTGCAGAATACCGGCAGGGATTTTCTCAACGTAGGGGTTCGCTAGACCCATGAAACGCGCGCGCCCGTCTAAGCTTTGCAGGTCAAGCCCCTCGCCCAACTTGTTAAATAAGTACTCAATACCCGGCGTGGCGTTTTGCAAAAATTCTGAGAACGCCTCAGCACCTTGATCACGCACCAGCGAATCGGGATCTTCGCCGTCTGGGAGAAACACAAATTTCAGCTGCCGGTGCTCGTTTAATACGGGCAAGGCACTTTCGAGGGCGCGCCAAGCTGCAGCTCGACCTGCTTTATCGCCGTCGAAGCAACAGACCACTTCGTCTGTGTAGCGATACAGCTTTTGATAGTGCGCTTCACCGGTAGCAGTGCCCAGAGTGGCCACTGCATTGCGAAAGCCCCCCTGCGCTAGGGCGACTACATCCATATATCCTTCGACCACCAGTAATCGATCAATGTTGCGCAGAGCCTTGCGCGCTTCGTATAAACCGTAGAGTTCCTGGTTTTTAGCAAATACCGGGGTCTCTGGCGAATTGAGATACTTAGGGCCTTCCTCGTCGCCAAGTTTACGCCCGCCAAAACCAATCACGCGCCCCCGGACGTCGCGTATTGGGAACATGATGCGATGCCGAAAGCGGTCATAAACTCTGCCGCTGTCGTTTTTAATCGTGAGTCCCGCCTTTAGCATGACCTCAGCGCTCACATCCTCATCCAGCAAAACCTCGCTTAGGGAGTGCCAGCCTTCCGGTGCATACCCAATACCAAAGTCTCTGGCCGTTACACCGGTGAGACCGCGTCCTTTCAAATAGTCGACGGCGGCAGGCATGCCGCGCAGCTGCTGCTTATAAACCCGCTCAGCCTTTTCGAGAGCCTGGAAGATGCGCTGATCAACTTCTACATAGTTGCGATTGGATTTCTCTCTGGGAACGGTGAGCCCCAAATCCTTAGCAAGCGTCTCTACTGCCTCCACGAACTCCATTCGTTCGTACTTCATGAGAAAGGTCAGCGCGCTTCCGCTCTCTTGGCAGCCGAAGCAATGGAAAAATTGTTTGTCAGGACTGACTGAAAAGGAGGGGGACTTTTCATCGTGGAAGGGGCATAACCCCGAATAGTTCTTGCCACTTTTTTTCAGCGCAACGCGACTGCCAACCACGTCGACAATATCGGCGCGGTCGATTAAATCATTAATAAAGGACTGTGGAATTAAGCCCGCCAAGACACCACCCGTAGTGCGTTCAGAAAAAAAGCATAGCACAGGGATCGGACAGCGCTGCGAGTTCGGCGGGGCCGGCAGCTAAGATGCGAGCACTAATGCGCCCTACAGGCTCGCCAGTTGAGCTTTTACGAGGGCGCTCGCCTGACCCATATCGACTCGGCCCTGACCTTCGCTTTTGAGCAAACCCATCACCTTGCCCATATCCTGCATACCCTGGGCACCAGACTTGGTGACAAGTGCAGCAACAAATCCCTGCAGCTCATCGCTGTCCATCTGCGCGGGCAAAAAAGCTTCGATCACACCGATCTCATAAGCCTCTACCGCGGCCAAATCCTCGCGCTTGGCGTCCTGAAACTGTGCCATGGCGTCCTTGCGTTGTTTTAGCATTTTATTGAGCACCGCAAAGACGTCTTCGTCACTCAGGTCTCGTCGCTCATCGACCTCGATGCGCTTGAGCTCGGCATTGACCATCCGCAAGGTTGCCACCCGTTCCTTGTCGCGGGCCTTCATGGCTTCCTTGGTGGCCCGATTCAGTGTTTCTTTCAGCGCGGACATATCGCCTCCAGTCGTGTGATGAGTAAATGTCTATTCTAGGTCATACCAATGAGATCGACAGGTCCAAATGTTACGCCCACAAAAAAGCCCCTGTATGAGGGGCTTTTGCTAAGCAGAGTTGTGGCCCGCCTATCGACTCGTAAAGCTCGTATTACTCTTGTTAATAGGAGCGCTCGAACTTTCGCGACTCGCGCTGCAATTTCTTGATGTGGCGCTTAACTGCTGCCGCTGCCTTGCGCTTGCGCATAGCTGTGGGCTTTTCATAAAACTCTCGACGCCGGACTTCGCTCAACACACCTGCTTTTTCACAGGAGCGCTTAAAGCGTCGCAACGCGATGTCGAAGGGCTCGTTCTCTTTGACTCTAACGTGAGGCATGTTTCAACTTGTTTCCGATGAGGGCGCGGATTCTACACAGTGGCCAATTGTGCGGCAACCCCGATAGCAGACTGTCATAGATGGTGGCTCGACAATCCAAGGCAGGTCGATGCGACAGTGCGGGGGGCATTTTGTATCATGTACCCATGTTAGTTCTTGGCATCGAAAGTTCCTGTGACGAGACTGGTCTGGCGCTGTACGACAGCGAGCTAGGCCTGCTTACACAAGCCCTGCACAGTCAGGTGGCTCTGCACGCAGACTACGGCGGTGTTGTTCCGGAGTTAGCCTCCCGCGACCATGTGCGCAAAGTCACTCCGCTGACTCGCCGAGTCCTGGAGGATGCTGGCAAAACGCTCAATGACCTGGACGCGATTGCCTATACCGCAGGGCCTGGCCTGATGGGAGCGCTTCTCGTTGGCGCGTCTTTTGCGAAGAGCCTGGCGTGGTCGCTCAACATTCCCGCGCTCGGCATTCATCACATGGAAGCTCATTTGCTTGCGCCGCTTATAAACCGTGGGCCCCAAGATCTAGGCCTGCCCTTTGTTGCGCTGCTGGTTTCGGGGGGGCATACGCAACTAGTCCACGTTAAGGGTTTGGGGAACTACGACATCTTAGGAGAATCTGTTGATGATGCCGCGGGCGAAGCGTTCGATAAAACCGCCAAACTTCTTGGGCTAGGGTATCCCGGCGGCCCTAAGATTGCTGCGGAAGCGGAACGTGGAGATAGCCAGAGATTCCGTTTCCCTCGACCGATGACTGACCGTCCCGGATTGGACTTCAGCTTTAGTGGCCTCAAAACCTATGCGCTCAATACGGTGCAAAGTCTTGCGCCCATCAATCAACAAGATATCGCAGACGTCTCAGCAGCTTTTGAGATTGCTGCTGTGGATACCTTGGTCATCAAATGCCGTCGAGCCATCGAGCAAACCGGGGCAACGCAGCTGATCATTGCCGGCGGCGTCAGCGCGAACAAACGCCTACGTGCAGAGCTGGAGGAAAATCTCCAAGCCGAAGTCGTTTATGCGCCGCTGGATTTGTGCACAGATAATGGCGCCATGATTGCCTATGCGGGCGCCCTGCGGTTGCAGTCTGGTGCTAGTGAAACCCTTGGCATACACACCCGCCCCCGTTGGCCCATGACCGAGCTAACACCCATATGAAAATAGATGATTCGATTGGTGACAAAGTCATTATTCGTCAACTCACGGTCGAAGCGATACTAGGCATACTCCCTGAAGAGCGCACAACGCCTCAACCAGTGCACATTGATATCACGGTTTTCACCAATACAAGACACCCTGCACAAACCAAGGAGATAGCAGATGCCGTGGACTATGCCGCGCTCGCTGACGCTGCAGCAGAGCTAACGATCGCTGGAGAGTACCTCCTGATTGAAACTTTGGTGGAGGACTTGGCCGCACTTTGTTTGGCGAGGCCTCATGTTGCAGGTGTTTGCGTCAGGGTGGAGAAGCCCAAGGCCGTAGCCGCCGCCACTGCGGTTGGCGTGGAGATTTATCGCTCGAACTCGGCTTGAGATTTTCCCTGTTCCTGCAAGAGGTACTGGGTTATGTGGTCTTGCCTCATTCTTGACAGTGCCTCGCCGTAGGCAGCTCCCCGGAGCTGATCTGCTTCTTTGGCCGGTAGGCTGATTTGTCTAAGCTGCGCCGAGAGTTTAGGCAGTTCCTCCATGAGCCGCTCGCGCATCGCGGTGGATTCAATCAAATCAACAATCTGAAGCAATCGATCATCAGCGTGCGTTGCTCGCAGCGTCTCAAGCATTCGATACACGGCAGACTCATCAATGTGGGGCCACTGCTCGAGTATCGCCAAATAGGCGTGTCGATCCGCCGCCAATGCAGCGTAACGATTTGGACCGCGCAGGCGCGCCACGATATTGGCTAGGCCTAACGCCGGTATTGGCAGCAGGGCGAAGCGGGCTGCGGGATCTGGGTGACCTGTTGCCAGAGTTTCTGCCGCTAGACCCGCGCACTCTGGCAGCCAGTAAGAAAGACCTTCGCAGGCCTCAAGCACTTCGAAAAATCTCACAGGGTTCGGTGCCGTTAACGCCTTAACGAATTCCTGCCAGACACGCTCGGCTGACAGGGTCTCAAGTTCGCCGTTCCGACACATATGCCTCAGCAGAGCCTGGGTGTCGTCGGCAACCGTGAAACCGGGCAGCTGCGCCGCAAAGCGCGCCACCCGAAACACCCGCAGCGGGTCCTCTGTGAACGCCGGGGACACATGCCTGAGAAGCCCTGCGGCAATGTCAGCCTGGCCTTGGTGAGGATCAATTAGATTCCCCCTCGCATCCTGGGCAATAGCATTGACAGTGAGATCCCGCCGACCCAGATCTTCATATAGCGTTACCGATGGGTTGGCATCGATGCTGAATCCTTTGTGGCCAGAACCCTGCTTGCGCTCTGTTCGAGCGAGTGCGTACTCCTCCTTGCTGTGGGGGTGCAAAAATACGGGAAAGTCCTTGCCGACTGGAGTGTATCCAAGATCCATCATCTGCTGAGGCGTCGACCCCACCACCACCCAATCGCGATCACTCGTGGTTGCCGAGGTTCCTTGACCCGTAGCTGGCCGCTTACTGCCGATCAGGGCATCGCGGACCGCACCTCCAACAAGATAGACGTCCAGTTTCTCGCTCACGATTTCACGACTTGGGAAGCGCGGCTTGGGTAATTTTGCACT
>JADHNQ010000160.1 GCA_016779425.1 Pseudomonadales bacterium
AGCCTCCTGAGACCTTTTCAGGAAACTTTATGTTCTCATTCATCGGCGTTCCTCTTGTCATCGGCTACCAAGATGGCGGTCTGGATGAGGCGGTTGATTTCGACAAAGTCGTTGGCCAACTCTCAGTTGAATACACGACTGACGCGGACAATATGATTTATGGTCGAATTTCCACTGGCCACAAGCCAGGTGTTTTCAACTTTGCTTCCCCGCCTGTTCCTGGCGTTCCTACCGTGGTTGAAGAGTCTACGTTGACCAACTACGAGGCCGGTTTTAAAGGCAATTATCTTGACGGTCGTTTGCAACTCGCTGCGAGCGCATTCTTCATGGACTACGACAAGATGCACCTTGAAGCTTTGCAGGTTCTCGAATCAGGATTCGTTCCTGATCAGTTCAATACCACGCCTCTTGCAGAATTCGTCTCAGCAATTCCAGACACCGAGGTATACGGCGTTGAGCTCGAGTATCAATACGCGTTCTCAGACACTACGTCGCTACTTGGCTTCTACGCCTACACGGACTCTGAGATCGGCAAGCACTCTTCTGTCATTTTGGGTAATCCTGACGCGCAGTTTGAACTCTACGATCACTTGGATTTCGAAACTGGTGAGATGACGCAAAGTTGGTATGAGCTGGCAACAGATCAGACCGGTAACATGTTGCCAAGCCAAGCCAAGCACAAGGCGTCGACCTCTGTACTGCATAACATGCCGTTGGACAATGGCAGTCGCGTCGACCTGTTGGTCACCTGGGCCTACAACGGCTCTTGGTACCCAACCATCGGCAACGTAGATCTGTATAAGATCCCAGCGCACAGCAGATTTGATGCTTCAGCGACTTGGACTTCAGCAGACGAGCAGCTCTCGGCGCAGTTCTATATCAATAATCTCACTGACGAAATTGCGCTTAATGAGTTTATTGCTTCGGGCGGTCACGGTGGTCAGGTGTTCCTAGGATCACCCACCAACCATCGCGAGATGGGTCTGATCGTAAGATGGATGCCCGAGCTGTAATAGCCGGCTAAGCGCTTTTTTCGAAAAGCTCAGACGGACGCGCTGCAAGGCGCGTCTCGTTTATCCCGAGTCCCCCCTGTTTTAAGTCTCTCCCCTCTTTAACCCCTTCCCCTCCTTAACTCCTACCGCTTTATGTTTGTTACCAGAAAACACCTACTGGCACAGCGCAAGATTAGGTTTCGCGCTTTGCGTTGGTGGGCTGCTATCGCTTAGTTTTTAAAGTGTTCGAGGGAGGCGATGCGCGCGAGGGTTGCGCGACCATGATCAATGGTCCATTGGCCTATTTGGCGCGAGTTTTGCGCCGAGTCCCAACTACGACCGCGCAGGTACTTTACCGCTGCACGTAAGCAGTGCACCGAATCTGAACGCTCTAGCGCGCTGCAGGCGATTAAGGCTGGGTAGCCGTTTTCATCCTGCAGGCTCTCCAGCAGCGCAGCTTCCACTTGCGGAACCAGATGCGGCAACTGCGCCGGGCAGTGACTCAGCCAAGACGACAGAGCAATAGCGCTGAGATAGCGCATCTGCCCCATCATACCGAGCCTTGGTTCGGTCTCGACATCTGTCCCCCACTGCGGAACAGTCCCCGACAAGAAATGATGCATGCGCTCAATGGCATGCTCGTCAAAGGCCCCCAATGCAGCATAGGCGTCAAGGCTTACACGGATCACACTTGGTTCAGGATCATCCAACAGCTTAGCCATTTGACTTACATGCTCGCCAACAACAACCGGACCGGCATCACCAAGGGCATAGACCGCATTAATCCGTATCCACGGATCCGTATGGTCAAGCAGGTTCGCCAGCGCCGCCACCGCAGGCTCGCCGATGGCGCTTAAGGCGATGGCCGAATCCTCCGGCGTAAATTGCCCATCGAGAAAAAAACGCCCCAAATGACGCTCTTGCGTATTGGCGGGCAGCTTAGATGCGCTCTTGTCGTGCCGACCTTGGCCCGCACTCGAAAGCAGATCGGCCACCAGCGCCTCAACGGCCGCCGCACCCAGCGCTACCAGACCGTATAACGACGACAACCGCTGTTGTTGATCCGGGCTTTTCATGGCCGCGATCAGCGCAGCCACATCTGTATCGAGGGGCGGATCATTGTGGGTTGAGCTAGGGTCTTCACCGCGCAACCAACGCCAAATCGAACTCCACGCATCCGGCAACTCATGGTGAGTATGCAGATTGCTCGGCGTACACCACTGCGGCTCGACACTGTGCCAAGTTGGCCGCGTTGGGTTTTCGCAGCGCAGGGCGACAAATTTCATCATGTAGCGCATCTGTTCGCTGTTGTTCGGCGAACCGGCATGCACCAAATCAAAGTGTGCAATCACCACAGAGCCTGCGGGAATTTCCTGCATAACCGCCTGTTCTGCTCGCAGATCGTGCAGTGTGGCGTACAGGTGGGAGCCCGCCAGAAATCGCGTTGGCCCCATGGCCATGGAGGTCGCATGGGGAAAATAAAAAACGTTGGCGGCGCGAGGCCTATGCCAGCGCGTGCGCCCGCATGAGGCATGCGAGTCCTGATGCCAAGCCGAGGCGGATATTGAACCACGGGCCATCTTCGGCTGAGTGGCAAAAGCCGTTATCTGCGATGTATCGGTGGTATCAGAGCTGGTCTCTGAGTCAGCAATTGGGTCAGCATTTGCGGCAGCGCCAGCAGCACCGGCGTTGTCCGTGGAAGCTTCGGTAGTACCGAGCCCCAGTGGATCGCTGTTATGGGGAAAACGATGTGGCAGGAACACAAATCCTTCGCCCAAAAGGCTTGTTAGCGCACCTTGCACGGCAGCAGACTCACAAAGTTGATTTAGCGCTGGGACGCGGGGCACGATGTTGTCCCCGGGATGCGGTAACTCGTACTCCAGCGCATAGGCGATTTGTTTGGTCACGCGCTGGTGAAAATCTGGCGCGAGCGCTGAATCGATAATCACAAACCCGTCTGCGATAAAGCGCCGCACCTGATCATCACTTAACAACTGCTGGCTTTGTTCACTCATCACGCTTCTGCACTTTTATCTGGCTTTTAATCTGCACTTTTATCTGCGCCAACTTTTGCTCCATGAAGCCACGCCCCGCTACAGCGCTCGTCGTTGGCGATCACTGGCCAACCAAAACGAAGGAAAACAGCCGGGCCGATACCACCGTAAATTCAAGGCGCACTCGGCTCGTCTCAAGGGTAGTCGCGAGAGGCGATGCTGGCACGACCACACCATCGGTTGTCGAGCCGGTGATGCTATTTTCGGCAATCACCTCGCCATTGTGGTTCAACAGCTTCACGACGATGGAGCCTTGAGGCATCACATCAGCGGTGAGCTGAATTTCTTCGCCACGATAATCCATAAGCTTTGTTGTAAGTGTACCGGGCTGATCTTGATTAATTGGGCTGTAACCCGCAAAACCATCGGTCCGCAACGTGGCGAGGGCCAAGCAGCCGTTGCGCCAGCCAAAGTGCAACCAATCGCTGCCACCATAGTAAAGGCGCACTTCGTCGTCTAAAAACACCGGCCCAGCACAGGCATAAACACAGCCGTAATCGTAGTCCAGTTCAGCGTCACTACAGCCAATCAGGGCGTTACCGGGGTCAATTCGCTGCCACGTTATCGTGTCATCGCTATAGGCCAGTTCCGTCCAAGCCCGGTCGGAAACCTGATCGTGAATCACCAATAAACCAAGGTATGCATCGCCGTGGGGAAACACGGTCATCGCGTATGGCTGCTCCTCCCAGCATTGCGCATCGATCACCACGGTCGGCTCTGACCAGTTCACAAAGTCACTGCTTTCAATTCTCGCCACCCTGCGACACCAACCATGATTGGTCTTGGACTCTTCGCCCACCAGCACACGGTCGGTCTTGATCCAGTCTCGGGTAAAGGCCACATATTTTTTCAACTGCGGCACCCACATCGCATTGTTGTGGGTATCGCCCGCCAACTGACAGTTAATCTTTTGCGGCGTGGACCATTGGATGCCATCTGCCGAGAAGCTTACGCTTAGGCCCTGAAAAAGCGCCTTGTAGCGGCGGCTAGGGTCCTCCTCACTGTCATCCCTGAAGATGCCCGAGCCGTGCACGCGGCGCATGACCAGGTTGTTGCGCTCGCTGCCCTCGTATTCGACCAAACCCAAGTCGGGTTTCTCCCAGGTAATGCCGTCCCGGGACTGCGCATAACACACGCCCATCTCCTGCTGTGCATGACCCTCAAAGGGTGACTCACGTCGCTGCGCCAGCGTCATGCCGTGGGCGGCATGGGCGACGATGAAGGGGCTGTACCAGCATTGATACAGGCCCCGGTCAGAATCAAAGTCAATGTTCCCATACAGGTTATCGAACCTGCGCTCCCATGGACGCTCTTCCACGAATAGCGGGTTTGCAGGATGCTTAGTCACCGTGCCTACCCGCAGTACCAAGTTAGCGGTGGCCCAAACGTTAGCCTGGTTTAGCAGTAAAAACCTGCGCTCAGCCTTTTGCTTAATGATGTTATCGCCAAATCTGTGTCTCTCAACGATACTAGGGCGCAAATAAATTGAGTAAAAGCCAGCCTGTTGGTTTGAACCGTCTTGCAGAAAAAATTACCACCCACAATTGCTCTAAGCTCCGTTTGCAATGCGCTGAGCGCGAACCATGCAGCAACCTAACGCAGAAATAACAGCAGCATTGCTCACCGAGAGTACTCTGCAACAAGCCGTAGACACCTTGCAGGAACAGGGCTACGTCATTTTGCCCCAGGTGCTGCCCAAGGCTTGGGTGACGGCCACCCGCTCGGCGTTCACCGCTAAGCTGCAAGGGGGCTATCGCGACAGGCCAGCCAGTCAAAGCGGACACGGCGGCTTCGAGCCGCCACTTAAGGCGCCGTTTTTAGATCCACAGATCATCGAAAATCCTGCGGTACTGCAGGTACTAGAGCGCGCACTGGGCGAGCATTTTTTCGGCTGCCTGCCCTACGGTTGCAACACCGCGTTTCCCGGCAGTGGCATACAAAACGTCCACCGAGATTGTGGGCACTTGTTTCCCGAGCTGGACCAAGCATTACCGCCAATGCTTGTCGTAGTGAATATCCTGCTCGATGACTTCACCGCAGCTAACGGTGCAACAGAAATCTGGCCAGGCTCCCATCGCCTGGTTGATGCGGATCAGGCGGAGATCAACACGCTGAAAATTTCACCAAGTCGCTGGTCGGACTACCCTCGGGTGCAAGTGACGGCGCCCGCAGGTTCTATCGTCATTCGTGATATGCGCACGTGGCATCGAGGCATGGCCAACACCACCGATACATTACGCACCATGCTGTCGCTGGTGTATT
>JADHNQ010000161.1 GCA_016779425.1 Pseudomonadales bacterium
AGGCTGCTACGGTGCTGACGCTACTGCTCAACAGCTACCTTGTCGTCTCCCGCTACCCCAATCCCATCGCCGCAGATCCAGCGCTGCGGCGTGATTGAAGCTGCGGCGTGATTGAAGCTGCGGCGTGATTGAAGCTGCGGCGTGATTGAAGCTGCGACCTAAGAAGGCCGGGGCGACGATCAGCGGTCTTTCGCTACAGCTTCTTAAACGACGCTCACAGATGTACAACGCCTCGGCCCACCATATTTCCTGCGAGGATGCGATCAATAGCGTCGGATAGAGTCGCCAACGACAGCGTCTCTTCAAGATCAGACAGATCCATAAGCCAATCTGTTGCAAGACGCTTCCAAATCTCTGCCTTTTGCTCAATTGGTAGTTGAACTGAATCAATCCCAAGCAGGTTCACATGCCGCAAGATGAACGGCAGAACTGAGGCTCCGAACGTTGGCGCAGCAACGAGTCCGCAGGCAGCCAAGCTGCACCCATAGCGCAGGCTCTTGACACCGTTAAACAGAATATCGCCTCCCACAGTATCGACAACACCCCCCCAGGTTTCCGCGAGCAGCGGCTTATCGGCTCCGGCGGCGGCTTCTTCTCGGCTGATGACGCTGGCTGCGCCAAGGCTTTTCAGCCAATCACTTTTTTCAGCCTTTCCTGTTACGGCGGTTACGTCATATCCCAGCTGGGATAGGAGCTTCACCGCGACGGAGCCCACTCCTCCTGTCGAACCGGTAACCAGTACGGGCCCTGAATCCGTTGTCATGCCTGATTGTTCCAGTTTTTGCACACACTCGGCAGCAGTAAAACCCGCAGTGCCGATAATCATGCTCGCGTGAAGGCTCAAACCCTCAGGACACTTCACTGCCCACCCTGCGGGAATACGAATACGCTGGGCAAAGCCACCAGAGGTTCCCATACCCAAGTCAAATCCAATGGCGATCACCTCATCGCCGGGAACAAAGTTCGGGTCGCTTGATTCAAGGACAATGCCCGCCGCATCAATCCCCGGAGTATGCGGAAAGTTCCTAGTAACGCCGGGATTACCGGTGGCCGATAAACCATCTTTATAGTTCAGCGAGGAGAATTTAACGTCGATCAACAGATCGCCCTGGGGCAGTTCGCTTTCATCGCGCTCGATTACGCTGCGCGTGTAGCCCGAATCATTTTTCTCTACCCGAAATGCCTGAAAACCCATGGTCTCTCCTATTTTCTTACAAATTCCAGCATATGATTCACACGATCTAGCGCTGCATTTGCCTTATCAAGCAAACGTTCCAACGGCTTCTTCGTCTCTACCCAGGTAACGCCAAACACGTCCTGCTCCCCACACTGCTGACCAATGTACTCATCGCTGGTTGCTAGCGCGTCAATCAAATGCAGCTCTAACGCTCGCGTACCATACCAAGCTTCGCCGGTAGCAACGGCGTCAAGATCGAGATCAGGTCGATTATCAATGACGAACTCCTGAAACAGCGCGTGAACATCCTCCAACTCCTGACGGAATTTTTCCCTACCCTCGTCTGTATTTTCACCGAGAAGCGTCAGGGTTCGTTTGTACTTGCCCGCAGTCAGAACCTCGACATCGACATCGTTTTTCTTCAGCAGCCGGTGCACGTTGGGCACCTGGGCGACAACACCGATACTGCCAATTACCGCAAACGGTGCCGCGACAATTTTATTCGCGACCGCCGCCATCAAGTAACCGCCACTTGCAGCGACTCGATCGACGACAGCGGTCAGTGGTATACCAGCGGCGCGTATCCTCATCATCTGCGAGGCTGCTAACCCATAGCTGTGAACCATGCCTCCTGGGCTCTCGATACAGACCACGACCTCATCGTTTTGGGTCGCCATGGTTAGCACGGCAGTAATCTCTATCCGTAAATGCTCGACCGCTGTCGCTGCAACATCTCCATCGAAGTAAATAACGAATGTTCTCGATTCAACTTCTTCCGACTTAACGCGTCCCTCGGCACTGCTATTTTCTCGACCGTCTTGGAGGTCAGGCTCTTTATTCTCGCCGACCCCCTCAGGGTTCAGATCCTTATCAGATGTTGCTACGGGGGCAGCAACTGTGTTGGCAGGCGCACTATCAACGGTTTTTTTAGCTTGTTGCTTTGCGGTTATTTTTTCCCGTGCTTTCTCTGCTTTCAGCTCCAGCTTGTGCTGTTTTTTTGCCTGATCTGGATTGAGTAACGTTCGCTCCATGGTGAATCGAAGGTCACGCATATGCTCGTTGAGCTTCTGCACCTGCAAGTGGCCCTGAGCACCCGAGCCGCCGCTCTTATTGAGAGAAGCCAGAAAGGAAATCACCACAATAAAGCCGATAACGAGAGTGACTACCTGACCCAGAAACATCAGGTATTCGTACAAAAAAGTCATGAAGTTAGCGCCTTATCGAATAGACCGACACTTTAGCGACAGCGAAGGCCAAGCGTCTAGCATTGACAAATACTGCTTATCGTCTTGGGCTATGTGTCTCGACAAAACGATCGCGGCTTTGCTAGTTTCTTCGTCCCAAACACTGCACTGCAATAGGCCAGGCAGAGTAATAACCTTAGAGAGTGACGTGCAGGAATTTTTAGAAAGCCGCTTTTTTGCTGATGCGGCTACAGATCTCGCAACAGACGTCGAATTTCGATTTCCAGGTCACAGCGTATTTTGCGATATCCGCAACCGGAGCCTTAGCTTCCCCAACATTTCAAGCGCAGATCTTGTGCTCTACTTCGATTCACCCCAACAAGCTAAAGGCTTGCTTTCGGGCTCTTTGGACCCGATTACCGCGTTCATGGAGAGCAGGCTACGCGCCAACGGACATCTGATCCGAGTTTTTCAAGTTTTCGCCGCATTCGGCCGCAGTGACGCTAACTCAGTTTAGATCAGGGATTTGCCTGAATAAATTCATCGATTAGCCATCCAGATATGGCTGTCTTGGGGGGAGTTTGCGGCATGCTGTCTTTCGTGAACCACTGGGCATCTGCTATCTCACCTGCTTGGCAAACGATATCGCCACCGTCATATTCCGCATGAAATCCAAGCATCAATGAGTTCGGGAAGGGCCAGCTCTGAGATCCGAAATACCGCAAATTTTTCACCCTCAATCCAACTTCTTCAAAGACTTCTCGGTGGACTGTCTGCTCAATGGACTCGCCCGCTTCGACAAAGCCCGCAAGGGTGCTATACATATTTGCTGGCCAATTCGCGTTTCGTGCCAATAACATCTCTTCACCCCTGGTCACTAACACAATGATGCTAGGACTGAGTCGTGGATAGTTCACTAGCCTGCAGCTCTCGCAGGTCATTGCACGGTCTTGGGGATGCAAGACCATCTCGGATCCACAACGACCACAAAACTGATGGGTTTCAAACCAATCCACAATCTGTTGGGCTCGCCCAGCCAGATAAAAAAGCGATTGCGTGGTTCGACCCAATAGTGCGCGAAGCGGCACTGATGTATACCCCTCGGGCACAGTACCCGTAGCCTTAAGCGCGAAACATGGCACGCTGCCGTGATGACCGAGGAACTGTTTGCTCTGAGTCTCAACGTCGAACCAACGATAGTCGCCAGCGGTTATCGGGGTAGGTACCCCCTGCTCGGTTTTACAGGTTAGTTCGCCCCGCATAAAAACGAAGTACAAAGCGTCATCATGGTCGGCTCCGTCTGGCATAACATGATTTGGAATAAATTCATCGGGATCTCTCGGCCACATAATCAATACCTAACTGCTTACTTCTGCAACGAAGGTCTATGACGCTTTCGTATTCCGCTAGAATAGCTTCCCGTAGAGAACTTCGCACGGCTGGAATTTTCTAATTCATGCCAATTCACTTGCCCCATAAAGGCCCACCAAGCTATCTTCCCTTCCCACAGGAGAACTGTTTTCACTACGTGCGTTCGTAAACCTCTTAACGCGAAGTTTGACGAGCCTGCGCGTGTATGTGAGACATGGCAGCCTCCTGAATGCAGTAATGAAGGACGTCTAATGCAAACAACAATGAATGCGTTTACCCAAAATTTCTTGGGTCATGCACCGGATTGGTATAAGAAAACGATCATCGGATTCTTGCTCATCAACCCCTTGCTACTACTCGCCGCTGGCCCGTACATCACTGGATGGGTGCTGGTACTTGAGTTTATTTTTACCCTGGCAATGGCTCTTAAGTGCTACCCGCTCCAACCGGGCGGGCTCTTAGCGTTAGAAGGTATTGTCATGGGAATGACCTCACCAGAGACGGTGTACCACGAGGTGGTGGCGGCCTTCCCTGTGATTCTGCTGCTGGTGTTCATGGTGGCTGGCATTTACTTTATGAAGGAATTGCTGTTGTTCACCTTCACCAAGGTGCTGCTCTCCATTCGCTCTAAAATGCTGATCTCTTTTCTCTTTTGCTTTATCTCGGCGTTCCTGTCAGCTTTTCTAGATGCCCTAACCGTTACTGCTGTAGTCATCAGCGTCGCGGTTGGCTTTTATACCGTTTACAAAAACGTCGCCGACAGTCAGGACGGGCCTGAGGATCCGGACTTCGAAAAGTTCAGGGCGTTTCTGCGAAATCTCCTAATGCACGCTGCTGTGGGTACCGCGTTGGGCGGTGTTTGTACGACGGTAGGTGAGCCACAAAATCTGCTGATTGCCAGCTATACGGAATGGAATTTTGTCGAATTCTTCCTGCGAATGGCGCCGGTTACCATGCCGGTACTTGTCGTGGGTCTGATCACCTGTCTGCTGTTAGAACAGACCAAACTTTTTGGCTATGGAGCACTGCTGCCTGAGCGTGTACGGGAAATTTTGGTCGAATTCGATGCCGCGGAAGCTGCGAAGCGAACTGACCGCGACAATGCCCGACTTGTGATTCAGGCGATTGCCGCTGTCATTCTTATACTCGCCCTCGGGTTTCATGTCGCCGAAGTCGGCCTCATCGGTCTGACCATTATCGTGCTGCAAACGGCATTTAATGGCGTCGTCGAGGAACATGACCTTGGCAAGGCATTCGAGGAAGCACTGCCGTTTACCTCGCTACTGGTGGTGTTTTTTGGCGTGGTTGGTGTGATTCACGATCAGCACCTGTTCTCACCCGTCATTGCCTATGTACTGTCCTTGCCCGAGGATCTGCAGCCAGGCATGTTCTACATTGCAAACGGCCTGCTATCGGCCATCAGCGACAACGTTTTCGTTGCCACGGTCTACATTGGCGAAGTAAAGCAGGCGTTTACCGATGGCGTGATATCGCGGGCGCAGTTTGATGCTCTTGCGGTCGCAATCAACACGGGTACTAATATCCCTAGCGTGGCAAC